>NZ_JBFSUL010000017.1:0-35120 GCF_041467395.1 Vibrio sp. 10N.247.310.98
ACAGCTCTGAAGGATCCTTCAACCGATCGCTTTGGCTTTAACTGATCGGCATTAACGCCGCGGCGTTCCTTTTTTATTATCGGTTTATTAATTCAGAATGATTAACAAACAACCTTAACAGCCAAACCACCTTGAGATGTCTCACGGTATTTAGCGTTCATGTCTTTACCTGTTTCTAGCATTGTTTCGATAACTTTATCTAGAGAAACAGTAGGAGCAGAAGAGCGACGAAGCGCCATACGAGTCGAGTTGATTGCTTTAACTGCAGCAATACCGTTACGCTCGATACATGGTACTTGTACTTGGCCAGCAACTGGGTCACATGTTAGACCTAGGTTGTGCTCCATGCCGATTTCTGCAGCCATACATACTTGCTCAGGGCTACCACCCATAAGCTCAGCAAGACCAGCAGCAGCCATAGAGCATGCCACACCAACTTCACCCTGACAGCCAACTTCAGCACCAGAGATTGAAGCGTTACGCTTGTAAAGACCACCGATCGCGCCAGAAGCTGCGAAGTAACGGATGTAATCTTTCTCTGTCACTGTTTGGATGAACTTATCGTAGTAAGCCAATACAGCAGGGATGATGCCACATGCGCCGTTTGTTGGTGCCGTTACTACACGGCCGCCAGCTGCATTTTCTTCGTTTACTGCGAAAGCAAACATGTTTACCCAGTCAACAACCGACATTGGATCATTGGTTGTTTTTTCTGAAGTCATTAGCTGTTGGCGAAGTGCTGCTGCACGGCGAGGAACACGTAGTGGACCAGGCAGGATACCTTCAGTATTCATACCGCGATCCATACACTCACGCATAGTTTTCCAGATGTTAGCGAAGTAAGTGCGAGACTCTTCGTCTGAGTGGAACGCTGCTTGGTTTTTCATAACCAGTGTACTGATAGAAAGACCGCTTTCTTTGCACTGATTAACCAGCTCTTCAGCTGTTGTGAATTCGTAAGGTGCTTTGATTGGGTTTTCTTCTTCTTTGCCGAAGTTCTCTTCGTCAACGATGAAACCGCCACCAATTGAGTAGTACGTTTTTGAGTATGCAACTTCGTCACCAACCCATGCATGAATGCTCATGCCGTTCTCGTGTAGAGAAAGGTTGCTAGTGTGGAAGTTCATACCGCCATCGCGTGGGAACGATACTGTATGACAGTGCATGCCAACAGGAAGGCGCTCAGTTTCTTCTACGCGAGCAATGAAGCCAGCAATAGAATCGATATCAACACGCTCAGGAGTATTGCCAGCAAGACCCATGATGATTGCGATATCTGTGTGGTGACCTTTCCCTGTCAGTGATAGTGATCCATATACGTCCACGGTGATTTTAGTGATGTCGCGCAATTTTCCCATTGAACGTAGGTTATCAATAAATTCTTTACCCGCTTTCATTGGTCCAACTGTGTGTGAGCTCGATGGACCAACACCGATTTTATAGATATCAAATACACTAATCATAGCGATTACCTCAAAAAGAGAGCCTCCCAAGGGGAGTAGGGAGGCTCATTTATTATCATTATATTTTTTGTCTAATCTCGCGATATAAGATGGATGCCATCTTATAAAAAGGGCTTGAGATTAAAGAGCGCCGTAGATTACAGAACTAATAGCCGCTAGACCACATAAAGCTGTAAAGATTTGCACAGGTGCTGAAGTTTTGTACTTAGCCATAGCTGGTACTTTCTGCATCGCGAACACAGGCATTAGGAACAGGATAGCTGCAATCATTGGAGCACCCATTGTTTCAATCATACCTAGGATACTTGGGTTAACTACCGCAACAATCCAAGTTGTAACAACGATGAACGCTAGAGATGCTTTTTCAATCTTAGAGATTGAAGAACCAGAGCGAGACTTGATTAGACCAACAAGACCTTCGTGAGCACCTAGGAAGTGACCGAAGTAGCTAGAAGTAATCGCTGCGAACGCTACTAGAGGACCCATGTAAGAGATAAGTGGAGACTCATGTACGTTTGCTAGGTAAGAAAGAACAGAGATGTTCTGTGCTTGTGCTGTTGCTAGTTGCTCTGGAGATAGAGAAAGAACTACAGAGAATACGAAGAACATTACAAAACCCATCAGCATCATTGCTGCGCCGCCAGTGATCGCGTCAGTTTTCTTAACTGCGTTTTCACCGTATACACGACGTTGCTCTTTAGAGAACTGTGAAATGATTGGGCTGTGGTTGAAAGAGAACACGATGATTGGAATAGCAAGCCAGATAACAGAAGGCATTGTTGACCATTCAGGTGTTACTTCCATCATTGAAGTGTTCCAATCTGGAACTAGGTAGAAAGACAGTGCTAGTAGGATGAATACTAGTGGGTAAACCATTGCTGAAGTCGCTTTCAGCATCAGATCTTTACCGAATACAACACCTGTAGTCATAGCAAGGATAAGTGCACCAGAAAGAAGAGGACGAGGAATAGATTCCATACCCATTTGGTTTACTAGGAAAGAATCAACAGTGTTTGTGATACCAACACCGTAAATCAGAACGATTGGGTAGATAGCGAAAAAGTAAGCGAAAGTAATAAGGTTTGCGCCAGTCTTACCGAAGTGTTCTTCTACTGTATCTGTAATGTCAGCTTCAGGGTTTTTAGCAGACAGTACGAAACGAGCTAGAGATTTGTGTGCGAACCAAGTCATTGGTGCCGCAATTAGAGCTAGGATAACTAATGGCCAAAAACCACCCGCACCAGCTTTGATTGGAAGGAATAGTACGCCAGCACCAACTGCTGTACCGAATAGTGATAAACACCAGGTAAAATCTTTATAGTTAAACTTGCTTGAATCTTTAACGGCATTTGCCGAAGAAGTTGTTGTGTTCATGTTAAATTACTCATTTTTTGGGAACAGGAAATAAGTCGGGGCTAATTCTGCAGAATTTTCTTCTGCAAAAAATAGATCTAAATCATGTAATGAAACGGCGTGTCACATGATATGCGAAAAACGGATTTTTGATCACGAAAATAGCGTGCCACAGGTGATTTATGTTTATGCTTGGTATTACTTTTATTTATGCGAAAGGCGGGGTTGTATAGATTTATACCAGGGAAACGTTTGCGTAAAATTGCATTAATAAATCTGTTCCATAGAAAGTCTGGATTTTGTTAACAGAGATTAAACAAAACGTAGTTGCTATGTAACTTGTTGCACTACATGTTGCTGCAGTGAGTGGATGATTTGCGCCGTAACGCCCCAAATTAGGTGCTCTTGGAAGGGCATAGCAAAAACTCGATGCTTGATTTGTTTAAAGTTAACAGTGTGGCTGTGTAACTTGGCTTGGTCTAAAACATAGGTAGCGGGCACCTCAAAAATTGAGGCAACTTCGTTCTCATCGATGATGGCTTTATAGTCAGGATCGACCATGGCAACAATCGGCGTCACAGAAAATTTACTAATAGTACTCAATGCAGGTAATTGCCCAACAATTTTAACTTGATCCGATCGAATTCCCACCTCCTCATGGAGCTCTCGGAGTGCAGTGAATTGCATAGAAGGGTCAGAAAGTTCGTGTTTACCACCAGGAAAGCTGACTTGGCCGGGGTGATGCTTTAAATGAGCCGCTCTTTTAGTAAAAATGACATGTAAACCATCTTCTCTTTCAACTAAACCTACCACCACTGCCGCTTTACGTAATTGCTCGCCACTGATGTGCGAAACACGCTCTACTGACTCAGGATGATAGCCAACGGTAGGGTTAAGTTGGAATTGCTGAAGGAAGTTTTCTTTATTCATATCAAGCCAATATATTGATTATTATGATTTTAAGTATAGACATAACCGTGGGTTGATTACCAATATCGAGTTTTTCTTCATTCACTTTCCCTCTTTTAGTTATCAATTGGGCGTCATGAGAGGCTGTTTACCGATGAATCTCCTCAAAATGACGATTTTTGCTATATTCAATATGTGCATACAGGCGAGTAAGCGTTACCCATGTCATAAAATTGGGTGACGAAACGTAGATTTTTTGTTTAAGAATTTGATAACAATAACTTAGTGGACCATTCTAAAAAGAAATAGAAGAAAAGGTATGAGATGAAAGGAATCATATTCACCGAATTTTTAGAGCTTGTTGAAGACAAGTTTGGGCTAGAGCTTTTGGAAGAAGTTCTAGAAATGTCAGAAGATGAAGGGATCTATACGTCGGTCGGCAGTTACGACCACAAAGACCTTGTCAGGTTGATTATCAACTTGAGTAAGAAAACCGATATTGATGCGGCAAGCTTGCAACGCGTGTTTGGGCAGTCTGTATTTAAGAACTTACTGGCCTCATTACCGAATAAAGCGAGCCTTGCTCACAGCAATACCACCTTTCAATTTATTCAGCACGTAGAGCGTTACATTCATGTTGAAGTGAAGAAGCTCTATCCAGATGCTGAGCCACCTGAATTCAGTTTTATCACCACGACCGAAGCACAACTTGTTTTTGACTACAAAAGCGCAAGGTGTATGTCTCATGTTTGCTTGGGGCTTATTGAAGGATGTGCTGAATACCACGGTGAATCTATCGCGGTGGAGATGACGCCACAAAATGATGACCAAAGCGTGGTTAGGTTTAATCTCAAAGTAGAAAAGTAATATGGATCTGGCATCTGCCCTAGAGAAGAAGCTTAAGCGTCAAATCGCGGCAAGGAAAGCGGCTGAAGGATTGTTGGAACAGAAGAGCCTCGAACTGTTCGAGGCTAACCAACAGCTTGAGCTTGCTTTGCGTCAGTTAGAAAAACGCTCCAACGCGAATATACGCCGCATTGAATTCCAAGAACAAATCGACAACCTGTTGATTGATTTTGGGCGCGCGTTTCTAAGAAATGATCTCGATGATGTCATGCTATCTGAACTAACGACCAACGTGACTAACAGTTACTTAATCGAAGCCAGTCGTTTGATTCTACCTCCCAAGCTCATCCCTCAGTTACAGACCTATGATTATGGCGATGAGACTGTCGAGGTGTTAGAGCAAGACATTCAAGAACCTCATTGGCAAGACAACCTACTGACCGTGCCCTTAGAGGTTGAAAAAGTCATAGTTGGTGCGTTAATCGTCAGAGTCAGGTTGTTAGACCAAGACTACGAGTTTATCCAAAGCCAACTGTTGTTGGTCACGGACCTTATCTGCAGTGCCTTAACCCATCAACTAGCAATCAACCGAAATATTGAATCACGTAAACGAGCGGAAGAGTCCGAAAGGGCAACGCGTGACTTTGTGGCCATGATTAATCATGAGTTAAGAACTCCACTTAATGGCTTACTAGGCAGTGCCGAGTTGATCAGTGATACCGAACTGAATAGCTCTCAGCGTGAGATAGTGAACAACCTGAGCCAATCTGGAGAGTTTCTCCGAACCATCATTAATGATCTATTGGATTACAGCAAAATCAATGCAGGGATGTTGGAGCTTATTCCAAAGAAATTTGCCCTACGTGATTTGAGAAACACGATTGAAAGCATCTTCGTCAATCGAGCAATTGAGAAGCAGCTCGAATTCAATATCAGTGTTACGTCAAACGTTCCCTCCCATTTCCAAGGCGATTTAGAGCGCATCACACAACTGTTTGTGAACTTAATAGGTAATGCGATTAAATTTACAGAAGAAGGGCATGTGAATGTTGATATTGAGTGGGACAAAAACCAATTTGTTTTCTCTGTAGAAGATACCGGAGTCGGAATTGCTGAATCAGCACATAAGACGCTATTTGAACCTTTTACACAGGCAGATAACTCAAGTAGCCGAAACTATGAGGGCACCGGGCTTGGCTTAGCGATTTGTCGCAAACTGGTGGCTCTGATGAATGGCGATATTGGGGTGACCAGTGTTGTTGGCTCAGGCACGACCTTTACCATCTCGATTCCTCTTCAAGTTGTCGATGTTCCGGCAGAGAGTGATAGTGTCGCCAAGGGCTTTGAGTCTGAAGCGGAATTGTCACTACTTAAAGTGCTGGTGGTTGATGATATTAAGATGAACCAGATCATCATCCAGCAAATGCTTCGTAAACATGAGATTGAACCTGCTATCGCAAGCAATGGTGTCGAAGGGTTTGAACTCGCGTCAGACAATGAATACGATATTGTATTCATGGATTGCAGAATGCCTGTTATGGACGGGTTTGAAGCAACAGAGAAGCTAAGAGAGAAGGGTTACGTTAAATCTATTGTGGCTCTGACCGCCGGAACGACACTTGAAGAACGCGAACGTTGTATTCAGTGTGGGATGGATGACATTTTGAGTAAACCTTACACCGCCAACGATCTGAAAGAGATGCTTAAGAAGTGGGGTGTCTCTGCGGTGAAGGTCGCTTAAACACGCGAATAAAGCGTTGTGAGTTATGTACTCTAACTTACAGACTAAAAAACCGAAGTGATCTTACGATCCTTCGGTTTCTTTTTATATCGAACTTTTGCTAGCCGTTAAGCTACGGAACTCGCAGTTAATGACACTAGGTTTAGCAATCTTCAAGTACCGGTAGAATTCGACTCAGCTTATCCAGTGTTTCTTGGTATTCAGAAGCACAATCACTATCAAATACCACACCACCGCCAGCCCAAGCATAAAGCGTGTTGTTCTCGGCGACTAATGTACGAATGGTAATACTGGTATCCATTCTGCCATTTCGGCTGATGTAGCCAATACTGCCGCAGTACGCTGAACGTCGATGCGGTTCTAACTCTTCAATGATCTGCATCGCGCGAACTTTTGGTGCGCCAGTAATCGAGCCTCCAGGGAAACAGGCTCTCAGAAGGTCAGTTGCAGAGTATTGGTCATCAAGGTCCGCTCGTATCGTGCTCACTAAGTGGTGCACGGCAGGGAAGCTTTCAATATCGAAGAGCTTTGGTACATGCACTGTGCCCGGTTTTGCTACTCGGCCAATGTCATTACGAAGTAGGTCGACGATCATCAAGTTTTCCGCCTGATCTTTATCGGCGCTTGCTAGGTCTTGCGCGTTGGTATTATCAATCATCGGGTCCTCAGAACGAGGTCGTGTGCCTTTGATTGGCTTGGTTTCAATGACGTTGTCTTTGAGTTCTAAGAAACGCTCTGGCGAAACACTGATGATTGCGCAGTCGGCCAAACGGATAAAACCCGAAAAGGGCGCTGAGTTGTACTGTTCTAACTTGTCATAAGCCAGCCATTCACTACCTTGGTATTGGGCATTGAAGCGCTGAGCTAAGTTAATCTGATAGCAGTCCCCGGATAACAGGTACTCTTGAACACTATCGAACTTAGTGGCGTAGCTCTCTTCGCTCATATTGGATTGCCACGGTGTGGTTAACCCAAAGGGCGCATGTGATAGGTGTGATTGAGCCATCTGCTGCATTAGCCAATCATGATGTTCATCGATATTGCTACCGACAATACACGCCGTTTTCAATTGGTGGTCAACGATAACAGCCCATTCATACAAGCCAACTGCCATGTCAGGTGCTTCAATATCACGCTTTGCGAGTGATGGAAGTGTCTCGACTCTGCGCCCTAAATCATAGCTAAAATAGCCTAAAGCGCCGCCAACGAATGGCAACTGAGTGTGCTCTTTAGTCGCAGGCAATAATTGTTGCTGATATTGGTCGAGTAGTTCGAAAGGATCAGAGTCTGAAACCTCGCACGTCTCATTAACATTAACGGTCGTTTCTGCACCGATTGTCTCGAAGGTGGCGATGGGTTGAGCAACTAAAATATCGTATCGACTATCAACGTGGCTTTCTGAAGCGGAGCGTAATAGCATTGCCCACGGCAGGTTTTCAATATGGGAAAACAGCTGTTTAGCTAAAGTTGATTGATATTCAAGCGGCTTGATTTGGATAGAGCGAAATTCGTTGTTATTCATTTGTTTAATTTGTGACAAAGAGTTCGATCACTGCATGGCGTGTGAGAGGAAGCAAGAGTATCATAAATTGAAAATAAAATGGGTTCTTGATTAGAACGGAGTAATCCAAGTGGTTTAGTTTAAAGCTATGCAAGCGATTGCTAAAGCAACTAAATACAGCTCAACACAATAAAAAGCTAAACCACCTAATTCGATTTGGCACATATAGTCAAACTGTGAACCCACATGGAACCAGAACAATAAAGAGGCATGCAATGACGGTTATTCGTAAGCAAGATGTGATCAGCAGTGTCGCTGACGCACTTCAGTACATTTCTTATTATCACCCTTTAGACTTTGTCCAAGCCCTAGAAAAAGCGTACGAGAAAGAAGAGAGCCAAGCAGCTAAAGATGCGATCGCTCAGATTCTTATCAACTCGCGCATGTCTGCGGAAGGCCATCGTCCAATTTGTCAGGATACGGGTATTGTTACTTGTTTCGTGAACATCGGTATGGATGTTAGGTGGGAAACGGATCAAACAGTACAACAGATGGTTGATGAAGGCGTTCGTCAAGCTTACAACAACCCAGATAACCCATTGCGTGCATCTGTCCTAATGGACCCTGCAGGTAAGCGTATTAATACCAAAGACAACACACCAGCGGTTGTCCACATTAATATGATTCCAGGCAACAAAGTTGAAATTCAAATCGCGGCTAAGGGCGGCGGTTCTGAGAACAAAACCAAGATGGTTATGCTGAACCCTTCTGATGATATTGCAGAATGGGTAGAGAAGACGCTGCCAACAATGGGTGCAGGCTGGTGTCCACCGGGTATGCTAGGTATAGGCATCGGCGGTACGGCTGAGAAAGCAGCTGTGCTAGCGAAAGAATCTTTGATGGAACACATCGATATCCAAGAGCTTATCGAGAAAGGTCCTGAGAACGCAGAAGAAGAGCTTCGTTTAGACATCTTCAACCGTGTAAACAAGCTTGGCATTGGTGCACAAGGTCTTGGCGGTCTCACTACTGTGGTTGATGTAAAAATCAAAACAGCACCAACTCATGCTGCTTCTAAGCCTGTATGTTTGATCCCGAACTGTGCAGCAACGCGTCACGTTCACTTCACACTAGATGGCAGCGGCCCAGCAGAGCTAACGCCACCTAAGTTAGAAGAGTGGCCAGACATCACTTGGGAAGCGGGCGCAAATACACGTCGTGTTAACCTTGATGAAGTGACTAAAGAAGACGTACAAGAGTGGAAGACCGGCGAAACGGTTCTTCTGTCAGGTAAGATCTTAACCGGTCGTGATGCTGCTCATAAACGTATTCAAGGCATGCTAGAAAGCGGCGAAGGCTTACCAGCCGGCGTTGATTTCAAAGGCAAGTTCATTTACTACGTGGGTCCTGTTGATGCTGTAGGTGATGAAGCGGTAGGTCCTGCGGGCCCAACAACTTCAACACGTATGGATAAGTTCACTGACATGATGCTGAACGAAACTGGCATTATGGGCATGATCGGTAAAGCGGAACGTGGCCCTGCAACGGTTGAATCAATCAAAGAGCACAAAGCGGTTTACCTAATGGCGGTTGGTGGTGCAGCTTATTTAGTCGCAAAAGCAATTAAAAAAGCACGCGTTGTTGCGTTTGAAGATCTCGGTATGGAAGCGATTTACGAGTTTGAAGTTGAAGATATGCCTGTAACGGTAGCGGTTGACTCTAACGGCGTGAACGCACACCAGATCGGCCCTGACACGTGGAAAGTGAAGATTGCTGAAGCTGAGAAAGCGTAATTAATCGACGCCAAAAAATCGTAATTGTCGCTAACTTCAGCGTTTGAATTGCAATTTTTGACAGAAAGTTAAAGACAAAAGTGCAGCATTATCTGCACTTTTGTCTTATTATCAATGATATAGTGATAAACACATAGTTTGATATAAGAACATAGGAGAGAGGAATGCCTCGTTTTATTCAGATCCTACAGATTATCTTGGCAGTGGTGATTGGTGCTTTTGTTGGCTACGACCTGATCTTGAAAGGGATCAGTATCTTTGATAATAAATACGTGACGATTACATGTGCGCTTTGGCTAATTGCAGAGATTGCGCTGTTTGTTATCTACAAGTTGATTGAAGACGATTAAACGTCGGATATCGTGCAAAAATTCTAAAGCCCCTGATTATGAATGTAGTCAGGGGCTTTTATTCATCTAGCATTAAGAATGTGTATTGCATACTCATCAACATCAACATAAGCAAAAGCAAAAGCAAAAGCATACAAACTATCCCAATTGGGAAAGAACATAGGCTTGCCTCTCTATTATCATAACCAGCTAGCCTAACTATCACGGAGTCGTTCAAATGAAACACCTAACTCAAGAAATGAGTGACTTTATAAGCAGAGGAACGGATTCTCATATTCGAGTAGCGGTCACGGGTCTTTCTCGTGCGGGTAAGACAGCATTCATAACTTCGCTGGTTAATCAGCTTCTTCACACGTCTACCCATAAAAACCTGCCACTGCTTGCATCGGCGAGAGATGGAAGAATTATTGGCGCAAAGCGCATCCCGCAACACAACATGATGATCCCACGCTTCTCTTATGATGAAGCGATGGAGTCGTTGAATGCACAGCCACCAGAATGGCCAGTGCCAACGCGTGATGTCAGTGAGATTCGTCTAGCAATCAAATATAAGCCTGCGAAGGGCGCGAAAAAGCTACTGAGTAAAAACAGCACCCTTTATCTCGATATTGTCGATTATCCAGGTGAATGGCTGCTTGATTTGCCGTTACTGGATATGGACTTCGATACCTGGAGCCAATCTCAGTTTGCCGCATTGAAAGGCGACAGAGAAACTTACTCGCAACAGTGGAACGCCATGCGAGGTGATATCGATTTGCTAGCAGAAGCGGACGAAAAGAAACTGGTCGCGATTGCCGATAGCTACACTCAGTACCTTCATACTTGTAAAAGTAACGGGCTGCATTGGGTACAACCGGGTCGATTCGTATTACCCGGTGAGCTTGAAGGCGCGCCTGTGTTGCAATTCTTCCCGTGCATCGCACCTGAGGGTAAGTTCTCAAAAACAAGTAACTATGCGGTACTGAAAGCGCGTTATGAAGAGTATCAACAGAAGGTCGTCAAAGCGTTCTACAAGAATCACTTCGCGACGTTCGACAGACAAATCGTGCTAGTGGATTGCTTACAGCCACTTAATGCGGGCTATGACTCTTTCATGGACATGCGTGGCGCGTTAGAACAGTTACTTAAGAGCTTTAAGTACGGTCGAAGCAATATCTTAAGACGTTTATTCGCGCCGAAGATCGACAAGATCTTGTTTGCAGCCACAAAAGCTGACCACGTGACACCGGATCAACATCCGAACTTGGTGTCACTGTTACAACAGATGGTGCATCCAGCTTGGCAGCAGGCGGCGTTTGAACACATCGACATGAGTTGTATGAGTATCGCGTCTATTCAAGCGACCAGCGCGGGTTATATCTCGTCGGGTTCAGACAATGTTCCGGCGTTGCAAGGTGTGACTTTGGATAATGTCCCTCAAACCATGTATCCGGGAGAGGTGCCGCGTAAGTTGCCTAATAAACAGTATTGGGAAACCAACCAGTTTGATTTCACGAGCTTTAGACCGATGGAGCAACATTCCGATGAGCCTTGCCAACATCTAAGAGTCGACAAGGTTTTAGAGTATCTCATTGGCGACAAGTTGAAGTAATTGAGGCAATCAAAATGAGTGAATTAAAAACAAAGCAGGTCTTTAATGAACCGTTGAAGACCTCTTTTGATGAGCAAGACAAGACCGACGTTGGCCCGGATTTAGGTGCTCAACAACTGTTCACAGAGCAAGAGAAATTTGTCCCTGTCGCACCGCAAGTGGAAGCCGAACTTGATGGTGAAGCTGAGCAGCAATTGGAACAAGTGATTCGACCGAGCAAAAAGAAGAAGAGGTTTGGAACGGGTTTATTGGTCGCTTTTTCTGGCCTAGTTGGATGGCAAGCAATTGAATCGGTCATTACCGCAATTCAAACTGCTGATTGGCTTGCGTTAGGTTGGGCAGGCTTTATTGCTGCCATTGCTTCATTGGGTTTAGGCGCAATAGGCAAAGAGCTGTGGAAACTGCGTTCACTTAAAGATCACTTTAGTGTCCAAGAGCAGAGTGAAGAGCTACTCCAAAGTCAAAGTGTCGGCAAGGGCAAAGCGTTCTGTGAAAACATCGCCAAGCAAGGCGGCATTATCGCTGAGTCTCCTTCGTACGATAAGTGGCGAAACAGCATTAACCCTGCACACAGTGATGCAGAAGTGTTGGATATGTACGATGCGTTAGTCGTGAGTCAACAAGACAAAGTAGCGACTCAAATCGTCACTAAGTTTTCGACCGAATCGGCGGCTTTGGTCGCGGTGAGTCCATTGGCGGCGGCTGATATGTTGTTGGTGGCTTGGCGAAATTTCACCATGATAGACAAGCTTGCTGATGTGTATGGCATTGAGCTTGGCTACTGGTCTAGGATTAAGCTATTTAAATTGGTGTTAATCAACATGGCAGCAGCGGGAGCCAGTGAACTCGCAATTGATGCAAGTATGGATCTCGTCTCGATGGATCTTGCAGGCAAAGTCTCAGCTCGAGCAGGGCAGGGGCTAGGTGTTGGTATTCTTACTGCAAGACTGGGTCTAAAAGCCATGACATTGCTTCGACCTATGCCTTGGCATAACGAGAGAAAAGTAAAACTGGCAGACCTCCGCAAAGCTGTCCTTTCAGAAATAAAGCGTATCACTCTCAAATAAAGCATTTAAAGCTCAATAGTTTGAGAAGAAGAGTAAACATATGTTTACTCTTCTTCTTGACTGAACTCAGAGCTTAATCCACACTACTGTCAACTTATCCTGACACCTATAATAGGACTATTTGTGCGTCTTGAAGTATTGTGTGAAGACAGACTCGGCTTAACACGTGAGTTGCTCGATATCTTGGCCTCAAAAAGCATTGATTTAAGAGGAATCGAAATTGATGTTAAAGGCATTATTTACCTAAACTGCCCTGATATCGATTTTGATGCTTTTAGTGAACTTATGGCTGAAATTCGCCGAATTTCAGGTGTGAAGGATGTACGTAAAATCCAATTTATGCCAAGCGAAAGGCATAACACAGAGCTGATTGCTCTGCTGGCAAACCTACCTGATCCTGTGATTGCGATTGACCTTAAAGGCTCAGTCGATATGGCTAACCACGCCGCATTGAGCCTCTTCAACAAACAAGAAGATGAAGTCATCGGTGAACCGCTCGCGACGTTTGTTCCTAGTTTTAACTTTGCTCGCTGGATCGAAGGCGATGTAACGCGCCATCGTGAAGTTGTCGTGTTGGATGGCTTAGATTTCTCTATTGAGATCCTGCCGATTTACCTTGGTGGTGATGTCAACGAAGCGGTACTGGCAAGCGCAGTAATGACGATTCGCTCTTGTAATCAAGAGATGAACTCGCCAGATTTAATCCCAGAACAGAACAACCTTGGTTTCGAACACTTTGTTGGTGTCTCTAATCGCCATAAAGCCTTGATCAGCCAAGCTAAGAAATTGGCTATGCTGGATCAGCCTCTATTAATTGAAGGCGATACAGGGACAGGCAAAGAGATGTTGGCAAAAGCGTGTCATAACCGTTCAAATCGATCGTCTTTCCCATTCTTGATTCTAAGCTGTGCATCGATGCCTGATGACGTAGCGGAAACGGAATTGTTTGGTCATGCGCCGGGTTCATTCAACCATGAGCAAGGTCATAAAGGTATTTTCGAACAAGCGAATGGCGGTACCGTATTTTTAGATGAAATTGGCGAGATGAGCCCGCATCTACAAATCAAATTGCTGCGTTTCCTACAAGATGGTTCATTCCGTCGTGTTGGTGAAGAAGAAGAGATGCACGCTGATGTTCGTATTATTGCATCAACGCGCCACCGTCTTTCTGAATTAGCCGACTCGGGTTCGTTCCGTGAAGATTTGTTTTACCGCTTGAATGTACTGACTCTGTCTATCCCTGCATTGCGTGAGCGCTCAAACGACGTAGCACCGCTATTGGAACTGTTCGTTGCAAAGTACGCGCAGCAGTTAGGTATGTTAAAACCAAAATTGACTCAAGAGTTAGTCGACCAGCTTGGTAATTACCAATGGCCGGGCAACATTCGTCAGTTAGACAACATGGTTCTACGCGCACTAACAGAGTTGGATTCAGACACGCTAACGGTTGAGCAATTCCACTTGCCACAGCTTGAAACAATGACGGCAGGAATGGCGAACCTGAGCTTAGATGGTTCGCTCGATGAAATCATGAAAGACTATGAATCTCAGATTCTAGAGAAGCTTTATCAGTCTTTCCCATCAAGCCGTAAGCTAGCAAAACGTTTGAATGTATCTCATACCTCAATTGCGAATAAGCTTCGTGATTACGGTATCAGAAAGAACTGATCGAATAAGAACAAGATTATGGAAGATTTGAGTACACCAGAGCGCATTTATAAGCATGATGGTAATCTGATTCTACGCACGGCTGAAATCGATGATGCTGGCATGATCAGCGAGTACTTTCAGGTTAACAGAGAGTATCTGAAACCTTGGGAACCGATTCGCGAAGACGCGTTCTTTGATAGAGCGAGTTGGGCGCAGCGACTGATTAAGTTAAACGAGCTTCATAAAATGGGGCTAGGCTATTACTGTTTACTGATTAACGCTGACTCTAATGAAATGTTAGGCACCATATCGTTCAGTAATTTGTCGCGTTTCCCGTTCTACGCTTGTAATGTCGGTTACTCATTGGCGCAAAGTGCACAAGGCCACGGTTACATGCGCAGAGGTTTGAGCATGGCCAAAGACTACATGTTTGATGTGCAGAACATGCACCGCTTAATGGCGGGCTACATGCCTCACAACGAACGCAGTGCTGGTGTATTAGAACATCTTGGTTTTGTCCGAGAAGGTTTTGCTAAAGACTACCTACAGATTAACGGTAAATGGGAAGACCATATACTGACGGCATTAGTTAACCCAAACTGGGAAGATAGACGCGCTGTATAGAGATCAATAGTCATTAGGCGTAAGTACCAATTAAGCGTAAATACAGATTTAGAGGCAGTGACGACATAGATAAAATGAAACCGTCACTGCATCAAAAAGAACAGATAGGCATGGTAAATCCATCAGCCTGAGAAGATATTTGAGGAATTTTGATGTCATACACAACTTTGGACGAATACCAAAGAAAATGGATTTTCACACACCAGTCAATGCCGCTGCCGGCAGAGGACTTGGAAAAGATTAAGCCAATGACACAGGCGAGAGCTTCTCAGTTCTGGAAAGAGAACGTGAGCCCTCAAAGCCCAGACGCAGAACGACTGAGCTCGCAAGACTGGCCAAGCAAAGCATCGAACTGGAATGAAGAGATCAGCTGGATGGCGCATTGGGAAGCGGATGAGCCTGAAATGCCAGAAGAGATTCTTAACTTTATTGATTGGCAAGATGACGTAACTGTTTATTTTTGTTATGAAAAGTACAATGTTCTTGAAACCAAATGGGCGATTTTCAAGAAGCATTGGAAGAACTTTTTGTTCTACGATGATGGCCCGATTTTAATCGGTCGTCGTCGTTCAGAAGCCCTTTGGTTTGCTACCAATGGCAAGGTGAAAATCGGTAACCGTGCTTAATCTCGGTGTGATTTAATCGAGTGAGTGTTGGTGTTTCGATCAACAGATAGAAAAACAAAAAGCGAGCATCGAGCTCGCTTTTTTTGTGCCTAATGATCTTCGAAGATCATGGGGAAAGACCCACTATTTGAGCCCAACTAAAGGTGACCATATCCACTCATTTAAAGCGAGTGAATTACGAAATTGAGATCGCTATCTCATTGGGTTAGTTGAAGTTTCATGGGGTTGAGCTATCTTTATATTACTGCCTTAGTGGAGGTGAAGTATTATGATTTGGGATACTCTCGAACGTGTAAATAAACTTCGCAAGGAAGCAATGGAGGATCCAGAGTTTTTGGATTCAGCAAAAATGCATGAGGAATGGCTTTTAAGCGAAACTCATAATCAATCGAACAAAGGAGCAAAAGAGAATAAACCGAAAAAACTATCTGACATTTATGAAAATACGGATTTTCCTATCAACCCAACTGGAACCAAACATTAACAATGATGAACTGCAACACGGCTAAGGCTCTTAACCAAAAAGCTATAAGTCGATTACACATACCAGCCTTAAGCCACCAATAAAAAAGCCACTTTCAACGAATCGAAAGTGGCTTTTTCTTTTCTTGCTAGCTTCTTTACCATTAGCAACGAAAGCTAATCGTTTTCAAACCTAGTTATTGATTAGGCTTAATCCGCTTGGTAACGCATCACCAAACACACGCTTAGATTCACTCTCAGAAAGCTCAGTCACTTCACTCACTAGTGTTAACCATGAGTCAGGTACCTTGCTTTGCTTAAGCTTCTCAATCACTTGATTGCGATAGTCGTCAGAGATATCAAACTGACGGTCACCGGTTTTTCGACAAATCATCACCGCTGCGAAGGCGATCATCTGCTCTTTCTGCCAGTTCTGTTCAAGCAGTTTTGGTAACCACTGTTCAGCTTGCTCTCTAGGAATTACGCTGTGTTGGCTGCCATACAAAGGCGTTCTTGATGCTAATCGTCCTAGCGCCCACCAGTGAGCCTGTTCAAATTGGTTATGGTTGATCGCTTTGCTTAAGAACCAACTTGCCAGCAGCACTTTGTCTTCAACCTCAAGTTGCTCAAGTGACGCCGCTAAACGGACCATGGCTTCATAACCATTATCTTGCGCATCTTTGGCTGTCTTAGGGTTCTTCATTGCACCTGGGTGAAGGTATTTAGCGATGTCAGCCAAGATACTCTCTTGCTGCTCTTGGTTTAGCCCACCAGCGACACGACGCCAGAATACCCACCAGTCTGTCCAGCCTTGGTGGTTCTTGAACTGAATGTTCTGTTGGTAAAGGCCCCAAATCTGTTCGATACGCCATGAGTCAGTCGGATCGCCAAAGCCAGGACGTAGCGAGTATCCCGCCAAACGTAGCCAGTTCTTCTCGTGTGCTTCTGAGCGGCGACGACGTTTACGACCTAATGAGAAGGTATCAAATAGATGACGAAGGGTCGTGAAATCCCATTCATCACGCTTACCGAGTCGCTTCTCAAGATCTTTCGATAGTGTTTTGATCTCTTTTGATTCAGCACTCTTCTTGTTGCCGCTGTACAGACGAGAAATCAATTCCTTACATTCATCCAGTCTTGGGTGAAGTTTAGCGGTATCAGACTCATCACCTTGCTTGTTTCTTACTTCAAACTCGAGCAACCAACGTTTAGAGTCATCTTCTGTACTCACACATTCCATTTTCAGTGTGCCGACTTCCGTTAATTGACACGCGAGCAATACTTCGACGCGTTCTTTTTGGTTGGCTTGGAGCTCTGCAGTACCTGAACCTTCCAGTGTAGAAATATACGGTGGAAGAGGGGAGAACAAGTCAGCGTCGACATTGACCATCACACCATTTTGAATAGCGGTGTCATGAGCAATTTGATCGTGTGTTGAAGTCAGAAGATTAAATCGTACCGGTTCGCCTAAAGTCAGCGAGAAACGACGGCTGTTCAAGCGTATCTCTTGGCCTTCTTCGGTTCCTTTGGCAAGCAGACAAAGCGCTTTACCCATCTTGTTTTTCTCTTGCAGATGCAAGAAGTAAGAACGGGCAGCACCGCCACCGATTTTCAGCTGTGCACCGCGGCGTGCTTTACCAAAGGCAACCGCGCCAAGGGCAACAGACCAATCTGGATGAGGGTTATCAAGCACTGTGATAGGAGAACCGTTCCAGTTGCCCAGTAGCTGAGTAATTCGCTCTGTTACCAGTTCACTGTTAAACACACCACCATTGAGCAGCACGCCAACTGGAATTGCAGGTTTGGTGTCATCGAACTCAATAGAGTCTGAGTTTTCCAATGCGGCTTTAGACACTTGTTGGTGCGTTGCTAGGAATTCTGCAACGTGCTTACTCACCGCAGGGTCAGCCACGTAAGGCAGACCAAACTCAACCACAGCACTGCGGCGTTTGTCGGGTGTTTCAGTAAACTCAGAAAGCGGGAAGAAACCTTCCAATGCGATTTGATGGACTTCTTGTTTAGTTAAACCAATACTCTTAGTACCGCCAAGCAGTTTTGAACCGCTGCCCAGCATGGTGATCTTTACATCATCGGGCGCATTGGCAGAAAGCAGGCTCTCTTTTGCGGCGCGAGTCTGTTGAATCAGTTTGGTTAGGCTAGAGGCATTCAGCTTTTTGTTTTGATTGAAGCGTTGCTCTGCAAGGTGGGCAAGGGCTAAATCGAGGTTATCACCACCAAGCATCAAGTGTTCACCAACACCAATACGGTCGAGTGCGAGCTCGTTATTACCGTCGCTGTTCGCATCGAATTTGGCTTCAATTAAGCTTAAATCGGTGGTACCACCTCCAACATCACACACTAGAATCAGTGGGATTTGTTGAAGTTCATCTGCTGCGGTTTGTTGGTGACGGGCATACCAGTCATAACAAACGGCTTGCGGCTCTTCGAGTAATAGAATCTTACCTAAGCCCGCCAGTTCTGCGGCTTCGAGTGTTAGCTTACGTGCTGTCTCATCGAAGGAAGCAGGAACGGTAACCACAACATCTTGGTCTTCCAGCTTGTTGCTCGGGTTACGGTAGTTCCATGCTTGGCGAATGTGGTTGAGGTAGCTTGCACTCGCCACAACTGGCGAGACTTTATCGACATCAGCTGCGCCAGCCCAAGGCAGAATGTCGGAGTTACGATCAACCGCTTGGTGTGATAGCCAACTCTTAGCACTCGATACTTGGCGGCCTTCAACCTTAGCGCCTAATTCACGAGCCCATTCACCGACGATAACGTTCTTAATATCGCCTTCAACGGGGCTTGGTTCCCACGGCATCGTCAGGTCAGAAGGGGAGATTTGACCTTGTGCTGGGTGGTAACGAAAGGATGGAAGTAGGGGCTTGCGAACCACTTCACCGGGGCCGATGAGTTGGTCAATATCGAAAAGAGAAACGGGAGCATGTTGTAGGTCGTCGTTGATTTCACAGTAAGCGACAACCGTATTGGTTGTACCTAAGTCAATGCCGACTAAAAAACGAGGAGTTGCCATACAAAACCTTATTCTTCCAGAGTGATGACCAGTTTTTTGATAGCTTTGGTCTTATTGTTGTTATTCGTAAACGTCATTCCTGAGAAACAGGCAGGACTAGATTGAGAAATGCATTGATAAAGTAACGGCACCCGCTAAGGTGCCGTTGATTCATTATGCTTGTTCGTTTGAGTCGTTATTCGAGTCTTCACGAACATCGAACTCAACGTGCCACTTCTGACCGTTGTCAGTAGCAATCGCTTCTAGGTGTAAGGTGCCTAGCTCAGTAACGCGAGAAGCCAAAGTCACTGGAACCACTTCACCTTCGCGACGGCCTTCAGAAACCGGCAATGTCACTTGGATTTCAGGAAGCTCATCAAGCTCTTCAGGCGCCCAGTGATCAAGGTGCGTACCCGCTTCATCTTCACGACGAATGGTTGAACCGAAGAACTGGAAGTGTACTGGCTGACCAATCACTAGACCGAATTCTTGGCTAGGTACTTGTACGCTTGAACCTTCTTCCATACCAAATGGTGCAACACACAAAGCTTCCATCGGAGGAGCCATACCTGGGATAGCTGGCATCGCGCTTTCAATTCCTACGTAGTAAGAAGAAGCGATACCACCGCGGATACGAACGCCTTGGCCACGACGAACTGCGCCGTAGTATGAAGCGCCACTTGCAACCGCTAGGTCTAAATCTAAACCTGAAAGCTGTTTTGCGAACTCTTCGTCAGCATTGATCAACCATTCGTTGATCGTATCTGAAAGACGATCAGCAAGTAGGTTCGATTTTAGAACACCACCATTGAACAGGATTGCTGTTGGCTTGATGAAGTCTGCCGCTGGCGCTTCTGACCCTTGCGTACCGGGCATACCGGGCATGTTTGCAAACGGGTTGAAATCTTGCTGAGCCGTTTCGCTATTTCCAGAAAGCGCGTTCGCTTGCTTAGAAAGGAATGCGGCAATGTGACGAGTAATACCTGCGTCTTGAGCGTAAGGCAGACCCATTTGAGTCAGTGCGCCACGCGTCTTTTGTACAGGGTGCTCAGTTACAGCAACTTTAGGGAAGAAGCCGTCCACTAATGTTTGTTGAACTTCTTGCTGAGTCAGTTCTGTTTTCAGTGTTGCGCCAAGCAGTTTAGAACCACGGCTTGGAACAACGATAGGCACAGATTGCAGTTCAGCATCGTTAAGCAGTGCTTCTTTCGCATCACGACATGCGTGAGTCATTGCTTGAACCTGCCAAGGAGCCAGTTCTTTGCCTTCTTGAGCCAGTTTCATTTTCAGACGGTAAGCGAGCGCTAAGTCCATGTTGTCGCCGCCAAGTAGGATATGTTCACCTACTGCGATACGGTTCAGGCTTAGGTTGCCGTCATCTTGTGTTACTTCAACTAACGAAAGGTCGGTTGTACCACCACCGATATCGACAACAAGAACGATGTCACCAACGTTTACTTCATCACGCCATGTGTCGTTGCTGTTATCAATCCAGCTGTACAGAGCCGCTTGTGGCTCTTCAAGAAGCGTTAGGTGAGTGAAACCAACATTACGTGCAGCTTCTGCTGTTAGGTCACGAGCCGCAGGATCAAACGAAGCTGGAACCGTGATCGTTACATCTTGGTCTGCCAGTTTGTGTTCTGGGTTTGCGTGGTTCCATGCGTCTTTAAGATGCTCAAGGTACAATTCAGTTGTCTTAAGCGGAGATACTTTTTCAACTTCTTCAGGGCTGCCTGCAGGAAGGAAAGCATCGCGACGGTTAACACCACCGTGGCATAACCAAGATTTTGCACTTGCTACCAAACGGATAGGGGTTTTAGAACCAAGGTTACGAGCAATTGCACCCACTAGCGCTTTTGGCTCTGAAGACCAAGGAAGAACGCGAGAGCCCGCATTCATTTCATGTTCGTGCGGTTGGTATAGGAACGAGCCAAGTTGGCTGCGAGTTTCTACTGTACCTGGCGCCGTCAGTTGAGGGATTTGCATCACCTCAACGCGAGCGTCTTCATTGCTTGTGTCTATGTAAGACAAAACGCAATGTGTAGTACCTAAATCGATACCAACACTGAACTTGGGTACCTGGTTTTGCTCTTGAGAAGATGGCTCTTGAGCTGAATGACTTTGGTGTTCCATTATAGCTCCACCTCTGCCGGTGCAATTACAGATGCATCGTAGTTTTCAGCAAGCTTAGGCAGGTTCATGTCAGTTGCTTTCCAACCTTTGTGAACTAGTGTGCCGTTGAATGGTGCATTGCCCGTTACGTTGCCAGTTAGGCGAATTTCTTGAGGGTTGAAACCTTCAGCGATAGTGATACGTGTTTCTTCATCTTCAGTGCGGATGTGAGACAGCGTTACGTAATCAGCCAATACTTTTTGACCGCCAGTGTGAATAACACGAGCTGCTGCGCCAACTTCTTCATCAGAGAATGACGTTAGGTCTTCTTTTAAGAAGTCGATAAGGCGCGCTTCTTGCTGCATGATAGACAGTAGCTGCATTGCAGAGTCTGTTGGTGCTGTAGCAAGCTTAGATTCAACTTCTACTACTTTTTCGATCACACGTTCAACTTCTACTACTTTCTCTACTTCGACAATTTTCTCAACTGGCTTTTCAACTTCAACGACCTTTTCTACTGGTTTTTCTACGACTTTCTCAACCACTTTGGTTTTACGAGAAACGGCAATTAACAGTAGTAAAACGCTTGATGCAGTTAGGCCTGCGTGAAGCATATCAAACGTTTGTGGGATTAGGTTCAAATCAACGATCATAGTGATTTCTCTTTAAAATTGATTTAACGGTATATTCGTCGGTTCAAAGGAATATACAGGTTGGAAAGAAACTCATTGGCACTAAGCCGAAACGGTCACTTTCAAGCTATAAATATGGATGGATACTAGCATATTCAAGGCTTAAGAGTGGTATTTAATGTTTTTAATCAAGTGGGTTTTTGGTGTGTTAGCTTGAAATTTAGTCGAGATTCGGTCGAATATTGGTCGTCGATGTGAGGGCAAGGTAAACAATGCCCGTTTTATGTCAGTTTTAAGACTAAACAGAAATGGAGCATGATTCCCTCCCGTTATATACTTTTAACTCATTAGAGACTATTTGGAAGCCACATGCCGCACACTACCGACCCACTTACAGGGTTGAAGAGACGAACTCTCCCATTGGTCGTATTTTTGGTCAGTTTTTTGATTACTGTGTTGTGTTTTATATTAGTCGCGTTAAACCAAAACCGCGCGTTAAATATGAATTTGGATAGCTTTGCTACTCACCAGACACTGAGTTTGGAAGCGTTTATCGCTAATGACGTGGCTTACATTGGTTCTGGTGCTAATTTTTTCTACGCAAATGATCCTGAAAACTGGGATAAGTTTGATCGTTTTGCACAACAAACGATTAATGTTTCAAAAAGTCTAATTGGCTTGCAGTGGATGCAAAAAGTGGCAGCAGACGAGATTGCCGAGCATACCGCTAAGATGAAAGAAAAATACCCGTCTTACGAGCTGTTCACTATTCCAAAACACGAAGCCAAAGTCTTTGGTTACATCTTAGATGGTGAGCCGGCGTTCATTGCTAGTGACCTGTATCCCAACACACAAGCAAACGACAATGTAGTTGGCTTTTATTTTTCTCGTGAGCGCTTCAAGCTGGTTTTAGATAATATTAAACAGACACGTAAAGCGAATATTTCAGACAAAGTTCGCTTGCTTCAAGACGGCTTAGATCAAAATACACCAAAGACCGGCATGTTGGTTTATCACCCTGTGTTTGAAGGCGAAAGCGATAATCTACTTGGCGTTGTGATTGGTGTGGTTCGTACCACATACTATTTTGAGAAACTTCTGGCATCTACTGTCGGCGATATGGACGTTTATGTGCGTGTTACCGATAGCGGTTTTGAAGCTGAAGATGCCCCGATAATGTTCGAAACCAATGGTTATGAAGCGGTAACTGGGCAGCACATTACAAAGACGATTACATTAACTAACCGTGAATGGATTATCGACTTCAAGATAGATGCATGTATTTCATTTAATGGTTACTTAGTGTTGGCGGGAATCGGCATAGTTGGTACCACTATCTCATTACTGCTTGCTTATATTGTGAACCTGCAAATTCGAGAGAAAGAGCGCTTATATCGAATGATTGATGAAAGAACAGAAGAACTTCGCTTTCTTGCCAATCATGACAGTTTAACGGAAATTTATAATCGCCGAGCTTTTAATAAGATGCTTGGTCAATCGATACAAAGCGATAAGCCGTTTAGCTTAATAGTGTTTGATGTTGATAAGTTTAAAGAGATCAATGATAAGTTTGGGCACCCAGCCGGTGATGCGTTACTTATTCATGTGATTAAGGTTATCTCAGTGAGCTTGAAAGAGGGGGATAACCTGTTTCGTATAGGTGGAGATGAGTTCTGTATCATTTCTAGTATTACAAACCATGAAGCCTTAGAACGATACTTACAATGTATTCTAAGAACAGTGAGCCAGTCTCATTGTGAGCACAAAGGTCGACAGCTCAGTTGTACTTTGAGTATTGGTGCTGCTATTTACGCTAATGAAAACACGGAAGAGATTCTGCAAAAAACAGACAGTATGCTCTATCAAAGTAAGTCGAATAGCCGAAATCGAGTGACAATTGCAGGCTAAATGAGCACTTGATACAACTAGGGTCGAGTTCTGTATTGGGCTCATGTACAATTTCACAAAATTTTTGACGAGAGAATTAGGCGACGTATGAATCACAATCGAGTGGTGTGTTTCGATTTGGAAATGTGCTGTTGGAGCGAAGACGGTGTAGGAACAACAGGGGAGATCATTGAAATTGGTCTTGCTGAGATCGATCTTGTATCTGGAACCATCGTGAAGCGCGCACAATACTACGTTAAGCCAGAGAAAGACGAAGTCTCTCTATTCTGTGCCGAGTTAACGGGCATTACACCTCGCAAAATCGAAAAGCAGGGTCGCCCATTAGAGTCTGTTATCAAGTCGATGATTAAGAACTTCGGTGGTCCCAAAAAAATCTACGCAGCGTGGGGACGTGACGACCTTATCTTACACAAAGAGTGTATTGAAAAAGGCATCGAGCCTCCGTTTAGCGAGTTCTTAAACATCGCAACGCTTTACCGTGTTCAGAATCGCTTGAAAGACAAACGCATTGGTCACCGCGCTGCTCAAGAAGCCAAAAATATTGAGTGGGAAGGTCGTCAGCACTCGGGTTATGTCGATGCTTATAATCTTGCGAAACTCACATTAACTATGTTGTAGCTAAATTTTTAGCTCCTCTCAGCCCTGTTTAGTCAGCTTTCAGTTTACCGATTCAAAAAAGCGACCGGTTTCTTAACCCGTCGCTTTTGTTTATTTCAGTTTCCAATTCATTATTTCAGGCACTAATTTTCGCCTAAAACACTTAACTTACTCTTGATGAAGTCACTGTGGTCAACGTAGAGCAGCTCCGCTGTTTTACGGATCACAGAATCTTCGATAGGGTCAATTTCCCCGTCGGCATGCGCTACTTCCCACATCGCTTTGATTAAGTCGATTCGCACTGGCTGAGATAGGTCTCTGAGTTGCGATGTAAAGTCATACAGCGATACTGATTGCTCTACTTTCGGCTCTGCTTGCGCGAGCAGTACCTTTGCTTGTTCTTCATCTAAATCCAGCAAACGCTGCAGAAGCTGTAGCTTAGCGACTCTTTCTGATTCATTGATCTGATGGTCGGCACCCGCGACTTCACACAACAAACTCGCGATGGCGATATTAGGTGATGTGCCTTGGTTTTTGCTTAGGTCCTGGCCTTCAATCAATTGTTTAAACATTGATGTGAGAGAATTGAACATAACGAGCTCCAGTTAAAATTTGTATCGAGTTCCGTAACGCTGATAGCTATCAACTATAACCATAAGCATAACTATTGGGTCTACAGAGTGTGATCGCAAGCGTCTTTACTAAAAACTGACATTACGGATACGCGAGCGATAAGGAGCATTTTATCAATCGGGCTCTGGGAAACGGGTAATTTTACCGTCGCCACTGAGTGTCGTGATCGATTGCGGTTTCCCATCAGTGTCTAGCCTCAATTCTCCAATCGCACTGCGGTTTGAAAGGCGATAGAAGGTCTGATTGTCAGGGCTTCGCTTTTCGATCTTCAAGCGTTTACGCTTAGTGAAGTAGTTCAAAACTGAGCGAGGGCTGTATAACAGGCGGTCCCATACATCGCAGAATTTAAGCAGCGGAGCAGGGAACTGATTTTTAATACCACTGCAGGTGATTTGATAGATGTTCGGGCTGTTGCGACGATACCTAAGCTTGATGTCATAAGCGAAGGAGTAGTGAACATCGCCAGAAAGTACCACGAAGTTGGTCGGTGTTTTGGTATGGGTAAAGATGCTAATTAGCGTATTAGCACTGCCCGGATGTGCCATCCAGTTTTCAGCGTCAATCACTAATGGCTTGCCGATTGTGGTCGCCATCTTTTGCAGTGTTTCAATAAACTTCACGCCAAACATCGGTGCAGCAGAAACGATCACCACTTTATCTTGATTCATTAACTGATGTTGAAACTCAATCAAGGCTTCCCAGTCCATTAAACCTGAAGGCTTGTTCATGCGCGACTCGGAACGCCAACGACGCGTACGAGTATCCAACACAATGACTTTGGGTGAGGTATCTATTGTGTAATGCCACTCTTCAAAGCGACTCAGCATCTCAATAAAGGCTTGATGCTTGTCTGGCTCGATGTTGCCAATAGAGTGAGTAGTCGCTGCATTGCCGGCTTCATTATGAGTTTGTTTACTAATGCGCGGTTGTTTAGTAATGAGCGGTTGAGCGACAAAAAGCTGTTTTGCTTGCTCGATAAACGTTTCATCGAAGCTCTCCGGTTTGTTACCCCAACCTTGACACATCCAGTAAGCCGCAAGGCCGTTACCAATGACTTGGGTCGCGAACTGGTTTTGGTCGACGGCATGCTCCCAACCCACGGTAAGGTTCCAATCATCCGTCACATCGTGATCATCGAAGATCATGTACGTTGGAATATGCGCGAACAGACGTTGCACTTGCGGTAAGCCAGCAATGAAATCATCCATGATGACGCTTTCATCACGCCATTGTTGCTGCTCAGTCGGTGTTAATTGGCGTCCACCTTGAGTGAAGTTATTCTCAATTAAACGCTCTCGATTGACGCATTGCCACAGTGTCGGAGACCAAACCAATAAGTACATCGCGATAAACTCAGACAGCGTGACCAAGTGGTTTTCACAATCGGTAGAGCTAAAAATCGGCACGCCACGGTTCGGGAATAACTTATCGAGCATGGATTCTGAAGCTGTGTGGTGCGGCAAATAGTGATGACGCTGGTATAAGTGGTATTCACTGTTATACAGAGCGTCACTGTTGTTGATTTGTTTAATTTGCGAGTCAGTCGGTAAGCTTTCGCCTACAAGGCCAAGCAGGTGAATCACTTGTTGAAGAGCATCAAGTGTTGGGCCTGCCACATGGTCGGCGTAGATCTGATCGCCGCTCATCATCAGCATGTCGGGTCTTTCAGCGACGGTTTGATCGGCCATCTTGTTATCGGCTGCAATTAGGCTGTCTTTGCTTGGATGATGCGGGTTGCGGCAAGAGCCATGAAGAATGTAATCAGCTGAGGTCGATATCTTAAACTCAACGCGAGATTTACCGTTGTAAACAAGGTGAGGGGCGAGCTCTTTTAGTGAACCTGACTCTGTGTGAATGTCATATTCAAGCAGCGTATTAGTCGGAAACTCACCTTGTAAGCGAATTAGCGTTATCCACGCATGTGTACCGATTTGAATCGAATCATGTTCTTCAAGCGATGAGGTATAAAACGGCTGGTCTTGTGCTGCTTCAGAATCGTCTATTTCTTGAGTATGAAGCTCGGCTCTGCCTGTAAGAGGCGAGCTGGTGGCTAACCAAAGTACCACTTCAGTCGCGGTGGTTTTTCTTAAAATGGGTCCGGCGAGTAACAGGGGAAGAGATGATGTCGTAGAGGGTTTCAATACGGTACCTAAAATCGTTGGTGGCTAGTCGTCGTGGTGTTCTTTTGTTTCGATCTTATTTGTGTCTGGCTTTGTGGTTTCAAGCGTTGATGCTTCAAGTTCTACTGAGTCAGATTCTGTTGATTCAAGAACTTCGATAACTTCTGAGCTAGAAAGTTCATGGCCCATTAGAAATATTGCCAAAAGGGCATCGGCTTTGGTCTTGGTATCGGAAGGCTCGTCTAATAACAGTTCGAGCTTTTCTCGAATCATAGCAATCTCGTGCTCAACAAAGCCACGGCCTTCTTCATCCCCTTGATTGTCTTCAGGGGCATTATCGAATTCAAGAAATAGCATGTCACCGTCTAGGTTGGTATCCACCAAACGCTCAGGCAACCACGCCTCACCCATAACAATATCTGGATCGGAATCTTTGGGTAAGTGATCTATAATGTTTTGTAATTCGGAGACTTTCACAATACTTTCATTTAACCGAGAATATTCTACATTGTAACGGTCAATGCCGAGCAAACCTAAAAATAGTTAGCCGTCATGGTTAATAAATGTCTAATCAGTAACACAATATTTTTTCAAAGAGTAATTACACAAGAATGAAGCTCAAATATTTACCGACTCTTCCTTCATCTGGATTGGTTTTACTAGGTAGCGCTTTCCTAAGTGGCATTTTCGTAAGTGCTAATGCGTGGGCCGCTGAAGAGCAAGAGTGGGGCATCGCTGCAATGTTCCGTACAGCAAGCATCCCTTATGACACGTCTGGTGGCGACCAATCGGTTAGCTCATTCGTACCGATGCTGTTTTTCAAGAACGATTATGTGTTTATTGACGGTACTGAGATGGGGGCATACCTCTATCAAACTGACGATGAGAAGTGGTCTTTCAATGCTATCTCTCGCATGCGCTTTATTGATATTCCTGCATCTGAGCAGAACGCGATTGAAGGCGATACGGCGGACTTTGGTGCTCAACTGACCTACCAACTTGATGATTCTTGGTCTGTCGAGACGGAGTTAATGAGCGACAGTGAATACAACTTCCACGGTAACTTACGAGCTAAAGCCAAGTATGAAACTGGAGATTGGGAGTTTTACCCGAGCGCGACGCTGCGTTATAAAAGTGCTGATTTCAACAGTGAGTATTACTCCGCATCTAATGAAACCATTGGTGCTGGTGTTGACTTAAATGTTGGTGTTGAAACGCGTTACCATGTGGTTTCTAACTTGTACTTATTGGGTTCAACCAGTGTGACTCGATTGGACGATAACGCTTACGATTCTTCGATTGTTGAAGACCGTTATCAGGGGGAATTGTACCTTGGCTTTGGTTTCTTTAACGACAAAGAGAAAGCGCCAAAACCTAAACTGAGCAATGCGCCGTACTTACGTGTCGCACACGGCTGGGGAACGCCATCCAATATTGGCGACATCATGAAGTTCAATCGAGAGAAAGACGAATACAACAACCAGTTGACCTCGTTCTTCTATGGACACCCGTTAACCGATGAGATCTTCGGTTTGCCACTGGATATCTATTTAACCCCAGGTATTGCGCACCACTGGAGTTCAGACGTTCAATCGAGCAGCACCGAATACATTATCGCAATCAAGGCGTACTACACCTTTGATTGGCCAACTCAGTGGCGTGTTGGTGTGGCAGAAGGTATGTCTTACATCGATTCGATTACCTATATCGAAGGCTCTGAGATGGACCGTAAAGGTTACACCGCAAGCCATCTATTGAACTACTTAGACTTCTCATTCGATGTCAACGTTGGCGACTTGATTGGTAAGAATGACTTGAACAACTTATGGTTCGGTTATTCATTGCATCACCGTTCTGCAATCTTTGAAAAATCCTCTCAGTATGGTCGTATCAAAGGCGGTAGTAACTACAACACGGTTTACTTCCAATATGAGTTTTAAGCGCAGTTTTTAACGTTAGCTTTAAACCAGAGTTGACTAAGTACGAATTACATTTGACCGCGCTTTCATAGCTCCTGCGAGTGTTAGCGAGATTAATCAGCCTGATAGCTAAAGGTTTTCCCTTTGCTGTCAGGCTTTTTTGTTTGAGACTTGTGATATAATCGCGCGAGTTTAATAAGTACAAGAATAGGACACGCTTTGACTTCGTCTCCGGAAAAAGCAGATAACAACAAGAATGCAGCACAGCCAAGTTCTTCACAGAGCAAAGCCAAGCCAAACCAAGCGGCATCGAAAAAGTCTGCTGAACAATCAAATACCAAAAAAGCTGATCAATCAGCGACAAACAACAAATCATCTCAGAATAGCCCAGCCTCTCTTCGTAAAGCGCTCAACGAATGTATGATGCGCGATCGCTTCCGTTTGAGTAAGCGAATTGCTGGTGCGAGCAAAATTAAGAACGAACAAGCTAAGCACGCTGTCTTTGATGAGATTGCGTTAGACATTGCTAAGTCGATGATGACGGCAACTCAGCGTGCGGCACAGAAACCAACGATTGAATACCCAGAAATTCTCCCGGTTAGCCAAAAGCGCGAAGACATCGCGAAAGCCATCGCTGAAAACCAAGTGGTTATCGTGGCGGGTGAAACGGGTTCGGGTAAAACCACTCAGCTACCAAAAATCTGTTCTGAGCTTGGCCGCGGCCGCTTTGGCTTAATTGGTCACACTCAGCCCCGTCGTCTTGCGGCGCGTTCGGTTGCGAACCGTATTGCTGAAGAGATGGAAACACAGCTGGGTGAGTTCGTTGGTTATAAGGTTCGATTCAACGACCAGATTTCTGACAATACCCAAATCAAACTGATGACCGACGGTATTCTACTGGCGGAGATTCAACACGACCGTTTCTTAAATCAGTACGACACCATCATTATCGATGAAGCGCACGAACGTAGCCTGAACATCGATTTCATCATGGGTTACCTGAAAGAGTTACTGCCAAAGCGTCCGGATCTGAAAGTGATCATCACGTCGGCAACCATCGATCCAGAGCGTTTCTCTAAGCACTTTAACAATGCACCGATCATTGAAGTGTCTGGTCGTACTTACCCAGTTGATACGCGTTACCGCCCATTAGGTGGTGATGAAAGTGATTCAGACCGCGACCAAATCGAAGGCATCTTTGAAGCCGTTGATGAGCTGTGTGATGAAGGCCTTGGCGATATCTTGATCTTCATGAACGGTGAGCGAGAAATTCGTGATACCGCAGATGCATTAAGTAAACGCGACCTTCGTGATACCGAAATTGTCCCGCTTTACGCGCGTCTATCGGCGGGTGAGCAGAACCGTATCTTCCAGTCTCATACTGGTCGACGCATCGTTCTGGCAACCAACGTGGCAGAAACCTCGTTAACCGTTCCGGGCATCAAGTATGTTATCGACCCGGGTACGGCGCGTATTAGCCGCTACAGCTATCGTACTAAAGTACAACGTCTACCGATTGAGCCAGTGTCTCAAGCGAGTGCAAACCAGCGTAAAGGTCGTTGTGGTCGTGTTGCAGAAGGTATCTGTATTCGTTTGTACTCTGAGGAAGATTTCGAGTCACGCCCAGAGTTTACTGACCCAGAGATTCTTCGTACTAACCTAGCATCGGTTATCCTTCAGATGACAGCGCTAGGCCTAGGCGATATTCAAGCGTTCCCATTTGTTGAAGCGCCCGATAAGCGCAACATTCAAGACGGTGTAAGGCTGCTTGAAGAGCTTGGTGCGATCGCCACCGTTGAACCGTCAGCGAACAAAAACAAGAACCACGGCGACGACAAGAAGAAGCTAACCGCGATTGGTCGTAAGCTGGCAAAACTGCCTATCGATCCACGTTTAGCGCGTATGGTAATTGAAGCGCCACGTAACCGATGCCTACACGAAGTGATGGTGATCGCGTCTGCGTTGTCGATTCAAGATCCGCGTGAGCGTCCATCAGATAAGCAACAATCGTCTGATGACAAGCACAAGCGTTTCTTCGATAAAGAGTCTGACTTCATCACGTTTGTGAACTTATGGGATTACATCAAGCAGCAGCAAAAAGCATTGTCGAGTAACCAGTTCCGCAAACAGTGTAAGCAAGATTACCTCAACTATTTACGTATCCGTGAATGGCAAGATGTGTACTTCCAAATTCACCAAGCAATGCGTGAGCTAGATACTAAGTTGAATACAGAACCGGGCAGCTACGATGGCATTCACATGTCACTGCTATCAGGTCTGCTTTCGCACATTGGTATGAAAGACCAAGAGAAGAATGAGTATCAAGGTGCACGTAATGCACGCTTCCACATCTTCCCTGCGTCTGGCCTATTTAAGAAACAGCCTAAGTGGATCATGTCTGCGGAGCTGGTAGAAACCTCAAAACTTTGGGGCCGTGTTATCGCGAAGATTCAACCTGAATGGATTGAACCGCTAGCGAAACACCTGATTAAACGCAGTTACAGCGAACCACATTGGTCGAAGAAACAAGCAGCGGTAATGGCACACGAAAAAGTGATGCTTTACGGAATCCCAATCGTACCTAAGCGCCTTGTGAACTACGGCGCGATTGATGCAACCGTCAGCCGTGAGTTGTTTGTACGTAGTGCATTAGTAGAAGGTGAGTGGGAAACCAAACACGCTTTCTTCAAGCAGAACCGTAAGCTTCTACAAGAAGTCGAAGAGCTAGAGCATAAATCGCGTCGTCGTGACATCTTGATCGACGATGATGAACTGTTCGATTTCTATGACCAGCGTGTTGGTGAAGAGGCGGTTTCTGGCCGTCACTTTGATACATGGTGGAAGAAGACCAGTCAGAAAACCCCTGAGCTGCTTAACTTTGAAAAATCGATGCTGTTCCGCGGTGATGCTAGCCACGTTACCGATCTGGATTACCCGAACTTCTGGCACCAAAACGGTATCAAGCTCAAGCTGAGTTACCAATTTGAGCCGGGCGACGATAACGATGGTGTAACGGTACACATTCCGCTGCCTATCTTGAACCAGATCGACCAGAACGGTTTTGATTGGCAGATCCCGGGTCTACGTCAAGAGCTAGTAATTAGCTTGATTAAGTCGTTACCTAAAACGCTACGCCGTAACTTTGTACCTGCGCCAAACTACGCAGATGCATTCTTGGCACGTGTGACACCGCTTGAAGCACCGTTACTGGATTCTCTTGAGAAAGAGCTACGCCGCATGACGGGTGTGGAAGTGGTACGTGATGACTGGAAGTTAGACCAGATTCCAGAGCACTTAAAGGTAACATTCCGCGCTGTAGATCATCGCAAGCGTAAGCTGAAAGAACAGAAAGATCTGCATGAGTTGAAAGAGAGCCTGAAAGACAAGGTTCAAGAAACGCTTTCTAAAGTGGCAGACGACGATATCGAGCAGCAGAACCTGCACACGTGGAGCTTTGGTGAATTACCAAAAGTCTACCAACAGAAACGTGGTGGCTACGATGTTAAAGCCTTCCCTGCGCTGGTGGATACCAAAGACAGCGTAGAGATCAAACTGTTCGAAACCGAGCAAGAGCAAATCTCGGCAATGAAATCGGGTCAGCGTCGTTTAATCTTGTTGAACGTGCCATCACCGATCAAATACTTGCACTCGAACCTGCCGAACAAATCGAAACTTGGCTTGTACTTCAACCCATACGGACAGGTACTCGATCTTATCGATGACTGTATCGCTTGTGGTATTGATAAGCTGATTGAAGAGAAGGGCGGTTTGGTTTGGGAACCAGAGCAGTTTGAAGCTATGAAAGAACACGTACGTGCAGAGCTGGGTGATACCGTAGTAGAGATTGCTCAACAGGTTGAAACCATCCTAACCACGGCATTCAGCATCAGTAAAAAGCTGAAAGGACGCGTGGATCTTTCTATGGCATTCGCACTTTCTGACATAAAAGCTCAAGTAGAAGGTTTGATTTTTAAGGGTTTTGCCACAGAATGTGGGTGGAAACGCTTGCCGGATATTCTACGCTATATGAGAGCGATTGAACGCCGCATGGAAAAACTGCCAATTGACCCGAACAAAGATCGTCTTCACATGATCAAAGTTGAGTCAGTAATGAATGATTACAAAGAACTGCTGAATAAAATTCCAAAAGGGATCGCGGTTCCAGAAAATGTAAAAGAGGTGCGTTGGATGATAGAAGAGCTTCGTGTAAGCTTCTTCGCACAGCAGCTCGGTACGCCTTACCCAGTATCAGATAAGCGTGTTAAAAACGCGATTGATGCTTGCTAAAGGAATAAAGCTAGACGCAATGGCAAGGTTTGGGTATAAATCTTGCTTATTGCATTACTAATTGAATAGTTATTACATACAGGGCGACTTGGTGGCAATTTATTACCACTCAAGGCCTGCCACTAGGACGAAAAAGGTCGAATATGAAAAAAACGTTATTGGCATTAGCACTACTAGGTGCATCTTCAACAGCAATGGCTGATTCTTGGTTGTACGGCGGTGTAATGGGTGGTCAAAACTCATTCGCTGGTGAAGATGAAAACGCGGTGGGCATCCACGTAGGTACAGGTATCCTTCCACTAATCGGTGTTGAAGCGGGTTACTGGGATCTAGGTTCTTTCGACAACGTTAGCTACGGCAACCGTGCTAAACAAGGTGTTGACGTAAGCACTGCTTACCTAGCGATCAAACCAAGCATCGACTTCGGTCCTCTTCACGTATACGCGAAGGGTGGTCTTCACTCATACGAAGTGAAAGGCGATAACTTCAAGCAAGACGATGTAGACGTAATGTACGCTGTAGGCGCTGAATACTTCATCTTTGGTCCACTATCTGTAGGCGCTAGCTACCAAAACTTCAAAATGAAAGATGACGACTCTGGCGTTTTCTCTCTAAACGCAACTATCCACCTACTGTAATTAATCAGTAAGACGATCGTAAATAACGGTCGGTTAGTCGCTAAAGAGTTCGTAAGAACTCAATAAAAAATGCCAGCTTAATAGCTGGCATTTTTGTATCTGTTAACCGGGTAATTGCAACTCTGTTTTCTTCTAACAGGCAGCGGGTAGACGGTTACTTTTTACTGTTCAGAATACGCTGGATTCTTGGGTTAATCGCTTTGCCGTGCTGGCTTTCGTACTCTTCACGTTTTAAATCGTTTAGGTTTTTCACTGAGTTAGCGGCAAGCAGGAATTGCGGCAACTCCGTTTCCAGCATGCCTTTCTCATCTAAACGTTTTGCTTCCAAGTAGTACTTCTTAAACAGACCATCCAGCTTGTTTTCAGCCGTACGCTTCAAGTCATACAGTTTGTTCTGAATCAGCCATTTTTCAATTTTGTTGGCAGCGGTGCGAGACAACACACGGATACGGCTATCCAGCAACTCTTCTTCAGTTAAAGAATCTTTCAGGATCCACAGCTCACCCATTTGCGGCGGCCAGCTGTTACCAAGCTGAATACGTTCGTGGCAGTGCATTAAAACGCGGTTAAGGCCGTCTGAATCAACAGAGTTGGCAAACTCAATGAACTTACCGCTTGGCTCACTACCGTACTGATATTCCCACTGCGTTTCGTACACGCTCAAGAAAGAGCCGAACACGTGAATACACCAATCGGTTAGTTCCAGCTCTGCAGGATCTTGATCAACAACAGGTACTTGTTGAGACGCACCAGAATCCGCAGCTTGTGCAGCCGCTACTTTCACTTCGGTACTTTGCGCTTCAATCACTTCAGGTACTAATGGACCTGTAGCGTCAGGTACAACAGGTTGAGCTGGCTCAGAAGGTTGGCTTTTTGCCTTTTTGAATGAGCTGCTGCCTGAAGCGTTCAGATGGGCTAAGCTTTTGTCTATACCCATTTCCTTGAGCTTGTCCTGCATTTCCTGAATATTGAGAGGTCTTCTGCTGTTGTTGTCTTTCATTTTGCTTCTCGTTAACTAGCCAGTACTGCAGCTTGGATTCAATCCGAGATAATGGCATTAATTCATTGGCTTTGGCTTTATACCAGAGGACAAATTTCTTCCATACTAAACTATGGTCACCGGTCAAACCGGAGAATTTAAACGCACGTTCTGCCCATGATGGTATCTCTTCTTCGTTGAGATCATGAGTAGAGACGGTGTTGCTGTTCATTGAGCCTCGACCTTGTGGGCGAGGGGCCTGCTGCATATGTTGCATTGGTACCGGAGCAGGCTGAAACTTAGGTG
>NZ_JBFSUL010000017.1:35219-87828 GCF_041467395.1 Vibrio sp. 10N.247.310.98
TCAGGTGCAGGTGCAGGTGCAGGTGCAGGTGCAGGTGCAGGTGCAGGTGCAGGTGCAGGTGCCGTAGAGTAGACCGGAATACTATTGGTCGGTTGAACCTCAACGTGCGCCGCAGTTTGCTCTTGCTCAATGAGCATTTTGAAAACGTGAATCTCTTTTTTATCCCGATAATCTACTTTTACCTTATCGAGAAAACCTTGGTCGACTAAACACTTAAGACAGTCGGCTAAACCAAACGTAGAGAGAGCACAAAGTTGACCTGCTGTTTGTAGGCACACATTGGTGTAGCCGAATTCGTCAGCACCGTCTGCAAGCATCAATAAAACCAGCTTTTCTGCAGGGCTAGAAGTATTCACTTGCCAAGCTAAATAAGAATATTTGGCGCTCAATATCGTGTTCTCAAAAAAGGTAAGTCGTTGTCACTATTGTAAGTCACCCCTTACCGAATTTATAGCAACTTAACAGAAAACGGCATTAGTAAGCCAAATATTGACCATAAGGAGACGTCTGCCCCATAAAGTAAGCCTACAGTCATTCATTCTTGTGGTTTAAGCTAGGAATCATTGGGCATGAATACGCATAGCAGCTTAAAGTGCCTACATTCTTTGTTAGGTTAAGAATGCCCAATTCGCGTCCACATTCTGTTGGTCACAATACAGGTCTTATTTTAAAGTCTTCTCTTTAGGTCAACTATTGATGATTTTCTTAGCTATATCCCATTTATTCTCTTTCCATTCACAAAATGTATTTAATTTATAAAACCCCTTGATATGATCAATACTTGCGCTATTATGACGATAAGTCAGAAATGACGAAGCGTCACAAAATGGTTAACTACATGAATTTACTATTCGTGTTAATATATTGGATAGGAGTGTTTTAAATACTGGCGAAGCTTAGATAACGGCTAAGCTCATATACGGACTAAAAAATTATGTTTGGCTTTGGTTGTAAAGGCGATAAACAAGGTATTTTTGGTTGCAAAGGCGTGTTGTCTAAAAAGCAGCAGTCTATTGCAGACCGAGAAGTAGAGTTGATGTTGTTAGCAAAAGATCTGGTTCGAGAACAAGGGTTCGGAAACCTCACGATGGACAAGCTAACGGCAGCGAGCTCTTATTCTAAAGGTACGATATACAATCACTTTTGCAGCAAAGAAGACGTCGTTTTAGCGTTATGTATTCACTCTCTCAAGACAGAAGCAATGATGTTTGCTCGCTCTGGAGAGTTTGAAGGCAACACACGTGAAAAGATCGTCGCATTGCACGTTGCTTACCGAATCTATGCTCGCATGGAACCGGTACTATCAACCTGTGCGATCATGGCTAAAAGCCCGTGGGTACTAGAGAAAGCGTCTAGTGCACGCGTCGCCGAGATGAATGAACTGGAAGAGTTGGTGATTGAACAATGCGACTCTATGGTTAACCAAGCGGTAGAAGCGGGTGACCTAAAGTTCTCTTCTGGCGTTGGCTCAGATGCCATCGTTTTTGCTAACTGGTCAATCGCATTTGGTTCAAATGCTTTGTCACAGAATGCATCAAACAGTCATTGTATTAAGCGGTTACAAGACCCGTATTCAGTATTACACAACGCGAACATGATTCTAGACGGCCTCAATTGGCAGCCCCTTTCTAGTGACTGGGATTACCGCAAAACTTGGCGTCGTGTAGAACAAGAACTGTTCAGTGAAGAGATCGCTTACTTAGAGTCTGTAGGTCGATAGCTTCCGTTAAGCCCACACATGTGGGTTTATTAATAACCATTTTTGACGATTCGTCACAAACTTGAGACTGACCGACTGTGGTTGCTGTTTTCTTGAGTGTTTGACTAAGCATTGTGTCTTTTGTCAGCTTCGGCTGGCTTTTTATGACACAAATATGACGAATCGTCACAAATGGAGACTGTGATGAAACATGACAGCCAGAAGCCCACGTTCGATCAGCAAAACCGAGATAACCCTAATGCCGATAGCGCAAACACAGATCTAAACAGTTGGCACTCAATACCTACCAAGCGTTCGTTTATCGTTCTGCTGGTGGTGTTTTCAATCATCATTCTCTCTGCATTAGGGGCTAAGAACCTCTACTTTAGAGGGGACTACAACATCTTCTTCGAAGGCACCAACAAGCAGTTGATGGCGTTCGATGAAATCCAAACCACCTTTGCAAAAACCGACAACCTTGCGATTGTTGTCGCACCTGAAGATGGCAATGTCTTCACCCCTGAAACTCTCACCCTGATTCAAAATCTCACGGTTGATGCGTGGCAGATCCCGTATTCAAGCCGTGTCGATTCCCTTGCTAATTATCAGCACACCGAAGCCATTGAAGATGATCTTTTGGTAGAAGACTTGCTGTATGAAGAGTACGAACACACACCAGAACGCATCGCCAAAGTAAAACAGATCGCCCTTAACGAGCCGTTGCTTAAGAATGCCTTGGTGTCGGCCTCTGGCGATGTGACGATTGTGAACGTCACCGTGCAACTGCCAGAAGTGGACAAAACCGCAGAAGTGCAAGAGGTGATTGCGGCAATTAATACCATGATCGGCAAGTACCAAGCTCAGTATCCTAATGTCGAATTCCATAAAGCGGGCATCATAGCCATGAACAACGCATTTATGACTTCGGCTCAAGAAGACAGCTCAACGCTCGTTCCCTTAATGCTGTTGGTGGTACTGGTGTTCCTGACCTTTATGCTGCGCTCGTTCTTTAGTGTGGTGGCGACGCTCATTGTGATCATCTCTTCGATTGTTGCCACCATGGGATTGTCTGGTTGGGCAGGGATGTTCTTGAGTACCGCAACCGTGAATGTGCCAACCTTGGTTTTAACTTTGGCGGTGGCCGATTGTGTTCACGTGATTGTGACCATGAGACAAGCTATGCAGCGCGGTATGGAGAAAGCACAAGCCATTCAATACAGCATCAAGCTCAATGCGATGCCGATTCTGATCACCTCGGTGACCACTGCGATTGGTTTCCTGATGATGAACATGTCGGACTCACCAGTGCTGCGTGATTTCGGTAACTTATCGGCACTGGGTGTACTTATTGCGTGCTTCTTGTCTGTGACTATGTTGCCAGCGTTGCTAAAACTGCTGCCAGTCAAACGTCTACCTGCCAACCCTAAGGCGGCAGACAAAGTCACCTTCATGGATAAGCTGGGCGATTTTGTCGTAACTAACCGTAAAGCACTGCTGCCGATTTCTACGCTAGTGATTGTTGGCGCTGCCGCGTTAATTCCGCTCAACAAAGTCAACGATGAATCGGTGAAGTATTTCGATACCTCAAGTGAATTCAGACAAGCGGCCGACTTCATGGAAGAGACCGTCAGCGGCATGACAACCCTCAGTATCGCAGTGAAAACTAACGAGTCTCAAGCGATTGCTGATCCTGTGTTCTTGCAAGCAATTGGTGACTTTACTAAGTGGCTACGCGTTCAACCAGAAACTGACCATGTGGCAACGCTTTCTGATGTTTATATGCGTTTGAACAAGAATATGCATGCCGACGACGACAGCTACTACAAGCTACCGCTGAACCGTGAACTTGCCGCGCAATATCTGCTGCTTTACGAAATGTCTCTGCCGTACGGCTTGGACTTGAACAACCAGATCAACGTCGATAAATCATCGATCAAAATGGTACTCACCGTCGATAACCTTGGCAGCGTTGAGCTAGTCGAACTCGAAGAGCGTATTTACTCATGGTTTGCAGCCAATGCACCGCAATATGAAGTGGTGGCTTCGAGCCCGTCACTGATGTTTGCTCATATTGGCGAAACCAACATGGCGAGCATGCTATCAACTTTGCCTATCACCCTAGTGCTTATCTCTGGCTTGATGATCTTTGCATTGCGCTCGGTTCGCTTAGGCATGATCAGCCTAGTGCCCAACATTGCGCCTGCGATCATTGGCTTTGGTTTATGGGCGCTTATCTCAGGTGAAATCAACCTAGGTTTGTCAGTCGTGGTCACGCTCACGTTGGGTATCGTGGTTGATGATGCGGTGCACTTCTTGAGTAAATACCAGCGCGCAAGAATCGAAGGGAAATCAGCAGAAGAAGCGGTTCGATACGCTTTCCACACCGTAGGTCGCGCTTTGTGGATCACCACTGTTGTGCTAGTGGCCGGTTTCTCTGTACTGGCGATGTCGAGCTTCAGACTCAACTCCGACATGGGCTTACTCAGCGCGATTGTGATTTTCATTGCGCTGGTGGTCGATTTCATCTTGCTACCAAGCTTACTGATGATCTTCGACAAACAGACCCACTATTCAGCTAAAACTCAGCACGAATCAAAGCCAGATACCAAGTCGCAGCCTAGATCGACAGCCGAACTGACTACTTCGACCAAATAAGGAAACGTCGGCCTGCTGCGGTGGGCTGACACAAGGAGATATTTATGAAAAGCGTTAAACAAACATTCGCTACTACATTACTTACTGTTAGCTCGTTGGCACTGAGCACATTCGCCGCTTTCCCAGCGTTAGCAGACCCTGCGAAAGGCTTAGAAATTGCCGAACAACGCAAAGCCGTCGATATGGGGTGGGGCGATTCTGTCGCGACCATGGAGATGCTACTTCGCAACAAACAGGGCGAAAGCAGTACACGTCTGATGCGATTGAAATCTTTGGAAGTCGATGACGATGGCGACAAAGGGCTGACCATTTTTGATGAGCCGCGTGACGTAAAAGGCACGGCTTTCTTGAACCATTCGCACATCACCAAATCCGATGACCAGTGGTTGTATCTTCCTGCACTCAAGCGTGTAAAACGCATCTCTTCACGCAACAAATCTGGCCCGTTTATGGGCAGTGAATTTGCGTATGAGGACTTAAGCTCGTTTGAACTTGAAAAGTACACCTTCAACTACATTGAAGACGCGAAACTGGAAGGCGTAGACACCTTTGTTTTAGAGCAAGTACCGACCGATAAAAACTCAGGCTACACCATGCAAAAGGTATGGCTAGACCAACAGCACTACCGCCCAATGAAAGTCGAGTTTTACGACCGCAAAGGCGCACTGCTTAAAACTCTATCGTTCCAAGATTACAAACAGTACCTAAACCAATACTGGCGCGCACACACCATGGCGATGCAAAACCATCAAACAGGCAAAAGCACCGTATTAACCACGACAGATTTAGTGTTCCAGACCGGTCTTAAAGACAAGGATTTCCAAAAGAACACACTAAAACGTGCGAAATAAGGCAGGAATATGAAAAGGATTGTGGCAACAGGAACCCAATTATCCTTAACCTTGGCGGCGACCGTCGGGCTTATGCAGGTGTCGTTGCCTTGTGTGGCGGCAGGCTTTAGTCCTGATATCGCAGGGCAGGTTAACCTTGAACATAGGCAGTTCTTTAGCGACGGCTTACAAGGGCAAGACAAAGGACAAAGCTCACTGGTGTTGCAGCCAGAGTTTTACTGGGAGCAACAAGAGGGCAACGGCAGCATTACCTTCACCCCGTTTTATCGCCTAGACAGTGAAGACGATGAACGAACTCATGGTGATATTCGCGAAGCCTTGTATTTAACCTATTGGGATGATTACGAACTGCGAGCGGGTGTTGGAAAGGTATTTTGGGGCGTAACCGAATCGGCGCATTTAGTGGATGTGGTAAACCAGACCGATGCCATTGAATCGGTCGATGGCGAATCCAAGTTAGGTCAGCCTATGGTGCACTTCACCTCGATAAAAGAGTGGGGCACCATAGACGCCATGTTACTGCCGTATTTTCGTGAGCGTACCTTCGCAGGCGAAGACGGTCGATTAAGGCCAACCGTGCCAGTATCGGACGATGCGCTTTACGAATCTTCACGAGAAGAAAAACACGTTGATGTGGCATTGCGTTACAGCCAAATGTACGGTGATTGGGATGTCGGTTTAAGCTACTTAGGCGGCACAAACCGCGACCCTTATTACCGTGTGGAAGGCAATCAACTCAAGCCATACTACGCCCAAATGCAACACTTCGGATTGGATGTTCAAGGCATTATCGGTGACTGGTTATGGAAGCTGGAAAGCATTTATCGCGACAGCTACGACAACCATACCGGCGTGGCGACAGGCTTTGAATACACTTGGGTAGGGGCGCTTGAATCGTACTGGGACATCGGCTTCATCGCTGAATACCTGTATGACAGCCGAGGCAACAATGCCCAAACCATCGGCCAAAATGATGTGTTCCTTGGGGCACGTTTCGCTTTGAACGATGAAGACGGCACCGAAGTGCTTACTGGTATCACTCAAGACTTAGATAACAGTGATGTCTACAGTGCCAAGCTAGAGGCATCGAGCCGTATTAACAACAATCTCAAGTGGCGACTGAATGCTTGGTTGTTTGAGAACGAAACCCCAGAGGACTTGTTGTTCTTCGCACGCAAGGATGACTTTGTTGAGATGGCGTTGGAATATTATTTCTAATGTTAGCTTCGTGGGGCGTTCCTGTTGGGGGGGACGTCTCAAATTTAAGATGAGCCATATTTAGAATGTTCAAAGTCGTCTTTTTATAAAGTGGATCAAACAATCGAATAAACCTACAGGTAAAATGGTTATATTTTTTCAGTATCTATAACCTCCGAATATGCATGTAAATCGTGCTGGTGGTATCGGCCTTAAGGGATTTATGAATTCATTTAATTGGGATAAAAACTTTGAAACAGGCATTGGTGTTGTAGATGAACAGCATCAATATCTTGTTGGTATTATCAACCACTACGGAAATCTGTTGTCAGAGAACACTATCTCTATCGACGACATAAACGTCGCTTTACTCGATCTCACATGCTATGCCGAATTTCACTTTAAAGAAGAAGAATCTTTGATGAGAGATTGCGGTGTGTATGAGCGACACATTGAAGAGCATATCAAAGTGCATCGTGTATTTATGCAAGATATCTACAGTATGCAAGCTTTCATCATGGAAGAAGATCAGTCGTCAGCACGGCAGTTACTTGATTTATTGATCCACTGGCTTGCTTACCACATCCTCGGCATCGACCAAAACATGGCGCGACAAATGACCGCGATAGAAGAGGGCGCGACACCTCTGCAAGCCTTTGAAGCGGAAGAAAAGCAGCAAGATTCTGCGACTGTCCCGCTGTTGGCTGCGCTTAACGGCCTGTTTGAACAAGTCTCTGAACGAAACAAACAGTTGTTACGCTTCAACCAGTTACTCGAAGATAAAGTTGAGGAACGTACGGCAGAATTAAAACGAGCGAATAAGAGACTTGAAGAACTGTCATTAACCGACTCTCTTACTAATTTGCATAACCGTCGTAGTGCTTTTAAACAGTTAGCGCTGCATTGGCAAGACTCCAAAGAACTGGGCATGCCTTTAGTGTGTATTATGATTGATGCCGACCACTTCAAGCGCATTAATGACACCAGCGGCCATGATGCAGGCGACTTGGTGCTACAAACCCTCTCGCGTGAACTGAAAAACACGTTCCGTAATGATGATATTGTTTGCCGGTTAGGTGGCGATGAGTTCTTGGTTATTTGCCCAAACACCGACCTTAAAGGTGGGATGTACATCGCGGAAACCGCTCGACAGAAAGTGTCTGAATTAGAGGTTGAAACCAGTCATCAAGTTTGGATTGGCAGTATTAGTGTCGGTGTCGCTGAAATGACCCAAGAATTCGAAACCATGAACGAATTGATTAAAGCGGCGGATGAGTCCGTCTATTTAGCAAAAAACGCAGGGAAGAACAGCGTTTGTTCTATTCAGATCTAGCCTTCAGGTCATTTCCAAATTAAGAAGTGGAACCTGTAATTGTTCCACTTCTTCCTACTCCTCATTAATATCCTGTTAAATTTGCCGTGTTTTTAGGCAATAACTTGTTCTTTTCGCGATTCAATTTGGCATTGGTAGCGTGTTTGATTACTATGTGTAGCTATCTAAAAAATTAATCATCCGATACGGACACTACCCACTGGTAGATGAGGAAATGATGCAACATCTAGAAGAGATCATTGCTAATGCAACGACTGCTATTGATACAGCAGATTCGTTAGTCGCACTTGATGAAGTGCGAGTTCAGTATTTAGGTAAGAAGGGTGAACTCACTCTTCAACTACAAAGCCTAGGTAAACTTCCACCTGAAGAGCGTCGCACTGCTGGTCAAGAGATCAACAAAGCGAAAGGTGCTGTTCAACAAGCGATCGCAGCTCGCAAAGACGCACTACAACGTGCAGAGCTTGAAGCGAAACTAGCTGAAGAAACTATCGATGTGAGCCTACCAGGTCGTCGCATTGAGAACGGTGGTCTTCACCCAGTTACTCGCACAGTTGAGCGTATCGAACAGTTCTTTGGTGAGCTTGGCTTTAGCACTGAGTCTGGCCCTGAGATCGAAGATGCATTCCACAACTTTGATGCACTAAACATCGCAGACGATCACCCAGCTCGTACTGATCACGATACTTTCTTCTTCAACCCTGATCTAATGCTACGTACGCACACTTCTGGTGTTCAAATCCGTACGATGGAAAACGGCAAACCGCCATTCCGCTTCATTGCTCCGGGTCGTGTTTACCGTAACGACTACGATCAAACTCACACGCCAATGTTCCACCAAGTGGAAGGTATGTTAGTTGATGAGAACGTAAACTTCGCACAGCTTAAAGGCATTCTTAACGATTTCCTTTGTAACTTCTTTGAAGAAGAAGTTGAAGTGCGTTTCCGTCCTTCATTCTTCCCGTTCACAGAGCCTTCAGCCGAAGTTGACGTGAAACGTAAAGATGGCAAATGGCTAGAAGTTCTAGGCTGTGGCATGGTTCACCCTAACGTACTTCGCTCTGTTGGCATCGACCCTGAGAAATACTCTGGTTTTGCATTCGGTATGGGTGTAGAGCGTCTAACGATGCTTCGTTACGGCGTAAATGACCTTCGTGCGTTCTTCGAGAACGACCTTCGTTTCCTTAAACAATTCAAGTAATCCGGGGCAGTCGAAACTATGAAATTCAGTGAATCTTGGCTACGCGAGTGGGTTAAACCTGCAATTAACAGCGAAGAGCTAGCTCACCAAATCACTATGGCTGGTTTGGAAGTTGACGATGTAGAACCTGTTGCTGGTGAATTCACCGGCGTTAAAGTAGGTAAAGTGGTTGAGTGCGGTCAGCACCCAGACGCAGACAAACTACAAGTAACTAAAATTGATATCGGCGAAGAAGAGCTGTTAGACATCGTATGTGGTGCATCTAACTGTCGTCTTGGCCTAACTGTAGCAGTAGCAACAGTTGGCGCAGTACTGCCTGGTAACTTCAAAATCAAGAAAGCAAAACTACGTGGCGTTCCATCGCACGGCATGCTTTGTTCTTTCTCTGAGCTAGGTATCGACGTAGAGTCTGACGGCATCCTTGAGCTACCAGAAGGCACAACGCTAGGCATGGACGTACGTGAGCTTCTTGAGCTTAACGACGTAACTATCGACGTAGACCTAACAGCAAACCGCGCAGACTGCTTCAGCATCCGTGGCCTTGCTCGTGAAGTTGGCGTACTAAACCGCGCAGACGTTACAGAGCCAACAGTTGACGCTGTTGCAACAAGCATTGAAGACACAGTATCTGTTGAAATCAAAGCAATTGATGCTTGTCCACGTTACCTTGGCCGTGTGGTTAAGAACGTAAACGTGAAAGCGGAATCTCCAATCTGGATGCAAGAAAAACTGCGTCGTTGTGGTATCCGTTCAATCGACCCAGTTGTAGACATCACAAACTACGTGATGCTAGAGCAAGGCCAACCAATGCACGCATTTGATCTCGCTAAGATCGAAGGCGGTATCGTGGTTCGTCTAGCAGAGCAGGGCGAAAAGCTAACACTTCTAGATGGCAACGAAGCTGAACTAAACAGCAACACGCTTGTTATCGCTGACCAAAACAAAGCACTAGCAATCGCTGGTATCTTTGGCGGTCAAGATTCAGGTGTTACTACTGAAACGACAGACGTACTTCTTGAAGCAGCATTCTTCGCACCGGATCACATCCGTGGTCGCGCACGTGCTTACGGCCTTCACACTGATTCTTCTCTACGTTTCGAACGTGGTGTTGATTCAACGCTACAAGCAGCAGCTATGGAGCGTGCAACACAGCTTCTAGTTGAAATCTGTGGTGGTGAAGTTGCGCCAGTAAACGGCAGCGAATCTGAAGCTGATCTTCCTAAAGCAAACGTAGTTGCTCTACGTCGCGCTAAGCTAGATAGCCTACTAGGTCACGAAATCCCATCTACAGACGTAGTGGAGATTCTTACTCGCCTAGGTTGTAACGTTGAAACGACAGACGCTGGCTGGACGGCAACGTCTCCATCTTGGCGTTTTGATATCGCAATCGAGCAAGACCTAATTGAAGAAGTAGGTCGTATCTACGGTTACGATAACATTCCAAACCAAGCGCCTAAAGCGGCACTTAAAATGAATGACCACAAAGAAGCTGACCAACCGCTTAAGCGCGTTCGTGACCTTCTTGTAGACCGTGGCTACCACGAAGCAATCACATACAGCTTCGTAGAACCAGAGCAGCAAAAACTTGTTGTACCTGGTGTTGAGCCGCTAATCCTGCCATTCCCAATCTCTGCGGATATGTCAGCAATGCGTCTTGGCCTAATCCAAGGTCTACTAAACACAGTTGTTCACAACCAGAAGCGTCAACAGTCTCGCGTTCGTCTATTCGAATCAGGCCTACGTTTCATCCCTGAAGCAACTGCTGAAAACGGCATGCGCCAAGAAATGATGCTTGCGGGCGTTATCTCTGGTACTCGTGGCGAAGAGCACTGGGACATTGCAACTAACACTGTAGATTTCTTCGATCTTAAAGGTGACCTAGAAGCCGTTCTTGAGCTTTCTGCAAACGAAATCGCATACAGCTTCAAAGCTGCGAAGCACCCAGCACTTCACCCAGGTCAAACTGCGGCTATCGTAGTAGACGGCAAAGAAGTGGGTATCATTGGTACTGTTCACCCAGAACTAGAGCGTAAGTTTGGTCTAAACGGCCGTACTATCGTATTCGAAATCGAATGGGCAGCTATCAACACTCGCGTGCTTCCAGAAGCAGTAGCCGTATCTAAGTTCCCTGCAAACCGTCGTGATATCGCAGTTGTTGTTGACGAAGCAGTCGCTTCTGGCGACATCGTAGAAGCGTGTATCGCTGCTGGTGGCGAATTCCTAACAGGCGCTAAACTGTTTGACGTATACGTTGGTCAAGGCGTTGAAGAAGGTAAGAAGAGCCTAGCAATCGCACTTAGCCTACAGTCTGTAGAGCGCACACTTGAAGATGCAGACATCGCTGGTTCAGTAGATGCTATCGTAGCTTCAATCTCAGAGAAATTCGGCGCAGCACTTCGCGACTAATCTCTTCTGATAGATAGAAAATCAAAGGCCTCGCATTGCGAGGCCTTTTTTTGTGGAGCAGGGCTCTAAATCGTAACTGGAAAGGTGAACTAAAGATTAGACTCTCGAGTGATTTTATTTAGTTCAATAAAATCAATACTTTAAAAGCAAGGGCGTAGTTGTCAATCTAGTTGATTTGATACTTATCTCGCCTCAATGTGAAGGCAGGGATTGTTCCTTCTAGTACCTCAACAATATGATTATTGATAATCTGAGATTCGATACCACCTGATATGAATGAAAAACGGTTGCCATCTTCTTTGTCTATTTCCACTTTAATAACTTGCTCTGAATCCGAAACAACAGCTAAATTAGGGTTGTGGGTTACCATTATAATTTGACGATTTAACTTAGCATCTCTGATATAAGGAACTAAAACCGTAGCTACGCTATTATTATCTAGGTTATCTTCTGGCTGATCAATTATTAATGGAATGTCTTCCTTATCTAGGACCAGGTAGAATACTAGCAGTAAAGCCCCTTTTTCTCCCGGGGATAACTGGTCTAAACTTTTTCCCTTTTGTCTTAAATCATAGTGCGGTGATAAATACTCTAATCCAAAAATAAGATCGTAGAGTTCTTTTCGGTTGTTCGTGACATCTCCTATAAATATTGGTGCTTCTTTCTTATTTTCTCGATGATCGCACTCAAGATAATCGATCAGTTTACAAAGGAAAGATGTGATACTTTCACCATCATCCCAATCCGTAGCTCCAATTAGATCTTCATCTAGTATTCTAGAACCTTCATCAACTCCAAAAAAAGTGCCAGAACGATTTTGCTTTATATTCCTAAGAATATTCTTTGCAAGGTCACTATCTGGATAAAAAGCGCTAACAATATTTAATCCGGAAACATCTGACCCATTTAATACTGGGTCAATTTCAGATTTAATATCGTCATAAAACTCCTTTATCTCAGATTTAATCTTGAATATTTCCCGTGTTTTACTTAAACGCTCTTCTCTTAAACCGTTTAGTTTTTCAGGTAAATCTTCGCTAATAAAATTCAAAGCTGCTATATAATAATTTAATGTTCCATTTTTATCAGAGCTACCTTCGATCTCATCTTTGCGGACTTGCCAATTTGCGAGATTACGTAGGTAGTCTTGGTATACTTTTTGTTCTCCAGTAAACTGTGATTCAAGTATTGATATATCATGCTCATAGCGCTTTATTTTAGATTGTATATTTAATGTAGAGATATCCGCTTTCTGATAGTCATCGTGCAAAACAATTTCTTTTAGATCAGATTCCAGTTGATTCTCTACAACAGATATTTCTTTATCCAAAGATTCTTTATCAAATTTATAATCTATAAATTCTGAAATTTTGATTCCTAGAGGTTTTAGTTCATCATCGGCCTTTTCTAATACTTTATTAATATCCTCAAATTTTGATATTAATTCAGCGTTGAAACCCACTAGGCGACTTGTAAGTTGAGAACGGGAGCTAATCGATTCATTTAGCTCATTGAATTGTATTTCCAGTCGAGCCTTACTATCGATTAACTTTTGTAAAGTTGCTTTCTTTTCTCTTACTTCTTCGGTTTCTTCTTTTTTTGACGGGTCTGCAATTTCTAAAGGTTTTGTCGTAATGTGGACTCTTAATTCCTCTTGAACAATAGCTTTTTGACTAATAAAACTCTCTGCCTTGCTTGGACTGCTCCAATCTTCAAGATTTATTATTTTTTCATTTAAAGAGCGAACTTCTTCCAAAAGGTGATGAAGAAGTTTATTTACTGCCTCTTTTTTAAATGTGATTAGCTCGCTGAAAGTGGGTTGTCCAAAACGTTTATGGTAAGGAACATATTGAAAAACCACTTTTTCTACTTCAGCCCGAAAAGCTTCAACTTTCCCTATTTCATTACAAACTTTTTCAAAATAACTTTGAGGCAAGTAACGCACTAGTCGCTGTTGATTAGTATCTATCTCATGAGTGAGAAGTCTGTCACTCGACGTTTTACCGCTCTCGAAGGTTAACTTCGCACTAAATCTATCTGCGAGACCTCTTTTTTTAAATTTGTTTTTGTGTAGGAATAAAAAGTCATCTGAATGTTCTGAGTCAGCGCACATAGCAATGATGTCAGAAATTGCACTCTTACCGTTACCTTTATGTCCAATTATAGTGACCAACTCACTATTTAATGGGATATCAATATCCTCAAACCATTTATTCTTCGCATCATGTTTACCAGTCATAGAGATATTCAATGATTTTATATACTTTGTTCTATTTTCTCTAACCCTGGCTATTACTGGAGGTTCGTCACCGATATAAAATCTACTTTCTGGCTCGTTTAAAGCGTATTTTAGCCCAGCAAAATTTGGAGTACCCTTTATCCACATCTTTTGCTTACGTTTGTAGTGACCAATATGATGATTATCAGAACATATGATCATAGGTATTGTTCGATTTATATGAGGAAACACAAATTTTCGATAACCATCTTGGTCACTTTCCTTGCCAAGTTCGTATATATCCACTTCTTGTGCGATGTCGGTTTTCTGAGCGCTATTATGTGGTAGGGAATGTGTTATGTTTTCCACTGACCCACTTTTATCCCCAGCATGAATTGTTGTGATCCCACCTAAGCTTTTCACAAGCCTCATAGTATCGATTAGGTCGCAATATACTTCATTGTGTTTTAATTGCTCAGATTTGATTTTATGTAAATCAGTCTTGTATTGCAGTTGTCCCCATACATTATTGATATCGCAATTTTCTGGAAATATGCCAATGAAATGTATGGGTTCCTTACCCCTAGCATCAGATAAAAACTCAATACCTGGTAGTACTGTAATGCCTTCACTTTTCCCTAATGATTGTAAATCATTTAGACGCTCTATATCGATCACATGATGATCGGTTATAGCAAACACTGATATACCATTTTTCTTCATTTCGGCGATGATATCGGCGTTAGTTGCTGTTTTAGCTTTATAATCGTATGAAGATTGCGTATGAAAATGCAAGTCCCACTGATGCCACTCTGAACCTCTAGATTGCATTGATAAAACCTTTTATAAATAGTGATGGAGTTAAAATTACATCGTTCTTCCATCACTAGAATCAAACATAGACAAAGATTATCATATCAATTGGTTGAGTATTTTGAATTGACTCAATATTCGTTATCAATACTAAAAGTAAGCAACAAAAGATTGTTAACCCTTAGTTAAAACATCCTTGACCCGTCTACAGCTTCACACTTTATAGTGGCTATATTGATTGAGAGGGACGCATTGGTGAGCCCTCTAAAGTAACTAGAGAGACACTATGAAACGTTTAATTCTAAACATCACATTCTTGGGATTCATGGCGCTTGGTAGTATGAATGCCATGGCTCATGATTCAAAGGTTAAGTACGGCATTGCGATATCTCACGATGGTGAGCAAATTGCGTATGGCAAAAGCGGGAGTGGGGATACGACGCTGATCTTCATTCACGGTTGGAGCTTAGACAGCAGGCTGTGGCAAAACCAAGCGAGTGAGTTTTCAAAGCAGTACCAAGTGATCACCATGGACTTAGCAGGGCACGGTAACTCATCGTTTAATCGCGAAGAGTACACCATGGTTGCATTCGCTGAAGACATCAAAGCCGTCATCGAGAAAGAACAACTCGATTCAGTCATCTTAGTCGGCCACTCCATGGCGGGTGGTGTGATTGCCGAAGCCGCTAAACTGATGCCGAAAAGAGTGAAGGGCATTGTTGGTGTCGACACATCGCAAAACGTCGCACTAGCGGTTTCACAAAGCGATCTAGATGCAATGACTAAACCATTTGAAGCAGACTTCCAAGCGGGTATTACTATGTTCGTGAAAGACTCGCTACCAAAAGACGTAGACGAAGATTTACTTTACTGGGTAACGCAAGACATGGCATCAGCACCGCCAGCTATCGCGATAAACCAGTTCCGCCATTATCTAGGCCAATACGTAACAGGTGAAGCACACCGCGTGTACGAGAACGTGAATGTGCCAGTAATCTTGGTGAACGCTCGTCTATGGCCAACGGATTCAGAAGCGAACAAGAAACACATTAAGGATTACACCATTTACTACATTGAAGACTCAGGCCACTTCCCAATGCTAGAACAACCACAGCAGTTCAACGCAACGTTGATGAAAGCGATTAAGTCAGTGAAGTAGTGCGGTTGTACGTGAGAATAGGCTGATAATCCCCTCCTAGCCTCCCCTTGGTTTACATCTCCAATCTCTTGTTGGTAATGGGAAAGGGGAGGAACTGAATACCGATCGTGAAAAGTGCAGCTATATGTTCAGCGATAAAGAATGTTCTCCCCCTCGAACGTTAATCTAAAGAGATCGGTGAACTCCATTTGAGGGGGAGCTAGAGGGGGAGATTTTGGTTTACTAGACCCATTCCACAATGTTGATGAACGAGGTGAAGTCAGTGAAGTAGGGCGCAGTAGTTGTTAAAGGATGGATATAATCATTCTATAGAGAAAACTAAGGCCTCGCGTGTGCGGGGCTTTTTTGTTCGTTGGAGGTTTTTGCTAGATACATTCATTTCAATTTGCGAGTCATACCCGCGTCTTTCACTCGTTTATAGTCCTTAAACGACGGCCTCATAGTTATATAAATGCTCTATCAACCACCCCTAGATACGTAATTAGCACCGCTGTTATTAGTAATAGCTGACCGAATCTAGTGGTGCTTTCTACTGACAATCACTTTAACTATGTGTTTAGGACGTCCTGCTATGGCTAAGAAAATAATATTCATTCATGGTCGCGCTCAAAAGCCCGATAAAGCTTTCCTTCAAGCACTCTGGTACGAGGCTATAGAGCATGGCTTGCAGCGAGATTGTAGAGACACAAGTTCATTACAAGCTTTTAAAGATGTAGATAAACGGTTTGTCTATTACGGTGAGCTATCAAACACATTGTTAGACAAACCAACGGAAGACCCTGCAAGTCGTCAGCAAGCGTTGTCTGAACTCAAAAAGTACAAGACAAGCCAGTTCAATAAAACAACGTATAACAAGGTGTCTAAAATTGGTTTTCTAAAAGAGGCGTTAGCCGATACTTTTTCATCGCTCTTTGGAACGCTAGGTGTGGCTGAAACACTGATAACGAAGGTCGCGCCGGACATGGCGCATTATTGGTATGAAGATACCTATTTCGGTAGCGATGTCAGGCATAGGCTAATGGTTGAGCTGAAGGAAGCGCTTGATAATCAGGATGACGTGATGATCGTATCGCACAGCCTTGGGTCAATGATCAGTTATGACGTGCTGTGGAAGTTGTCTCATTACGGAGAGTATAGACACGACTATGGTGCAGACAAGAAGGTCAACTTATTGCTGACGCTCGGGTCCCCGTTAGGCGATGAAAACGTAAAAGATAGGCTAAAAGGGAGCCGCTTGAAAGATGAGAAGAAGTACCCGTTAAACATTCAGCAATGGATAAACATATCGGCAGAAGATGATTTTATCTCTCATGACAGCAAAATTAGAAATGACTTTAAAGATATGCTCAAACTGGAGCTGATACCCGACGGAATGAAAGATATCCACCCGATTTATAACCTCAATATTCGAAACGGAAAAAGCAATCCGCATGCTTCCATCGGCTATCTAATCAACCCTAAATTCATCACAGTACTGGATGAATGGCTCTCTAGTTGATTTGGTTTACCATCTCAAATTGCTTCGCTGCTTGTTCGTTGGAACGCAGATAAAACAAGGCCTTGCGTGTGCGAGGCCTTAGTTTTTCCACTAGTTTCAATAAACCATTATTACTGAAAAGAAAGCTCTGACTGAGGCTTACTGTTGACCGAACTTTAAAGTTTCTTGGGTCGATAGTTTGATGATTTTTGGCGTTGGACTAAAGTAACCCTGCTCCCAATACGGTTTCAAAGAGTTAATATCTTTTATCAGGTACCCCTTGATGTTTTCATCTTCAATGTAAGACTGCGCTGTTTGGTAGAAATAATCATTCGGGTTGTCAGACACTAAACTATCAATTGGAAATAGAGTGGGAATATATGCCTTCATTATAATGAAGTCAGAATTAGGTATCAAAGTGCCATCACCAGCAGCGTTGTTGTAGTAATAGTGACCTTTAGCCTCGACACGCCCAAAACAGTTTAAAGTCGAAATCGGCAAGTTACTATCAGCTTCGTAATCTGAATCCATATAGCCAGTAAACTTATTGAATATTTCTGGGTCCGAACAATATGAAACGCTACCTTCGTCGTTCAGTGGAACAACGTAACTCGTATCAATAAAAGTCGACAGCCCCACCTCAACAGGAACAAACCTTTCTACTTTTACAACATCGTTACTCTTCAAATAAGCTTTCTCAATGATCGTTGTCAGTTCGTTCTGGTTTTTGAGAAGAGTCGCTGCGATGTCAGTTTCGTCCTTTGAATCTACAGGTATCACACGAAAAAGAATGTTACGTTTATAGTGGTAGATCATTTTAGACAAGCTGCCCTGAAGCCCAATAACATTGAACGCAGCTTGAAAGGGGTTTAGCGTGGTGGTTGCTACTGCGGCGACGTTCGCGGCTTGGGTCGCCCGAACTGAAACATTGGTATAGCCATCAACGTTTCGATCGAGGTCATTCGATTTGGTCGGAGCCTTACGGCTAACCAGATAGGCTAGTTGCATCGCATCTGAATGTTTGTAGTCGGTTTCGGACGCTAAATCATAATCTTCAAAAGGTTCGGCATTTAGCATAGTGCGTTCTGTAGTAGTACCAAATGTACCTGTAAACATGGAGGTACAACCGGAGAGAGCTAAGGCCGTGGATAAAGTGGAAAAGATGATGAGTGACTTGGTTTTCATTTTTGAAACATCCTGTAACTTCTGAAATATAATGTCATTTTATCAATTTAAATCAATCTATTACCATACGGTGCGAGCCTCTCTTTGTTACAAGCTTCACAGAATAGTAAAGCTGCGGTCAGCTTGACCTATTGACTAACCCGCGATACTAGAACGACAAAGCAGTTTGTTAAGACCTTTATTTAGCGGGTTAAGTCCATTAAGTGGAATTCCGTATCTGCTAGGCAACCAATCCCCTCCTAACCTCCCCTTGGTTTACATCTCCAATCTCTTGTTGGTCATGGGAAAGGGGAGGAACTGAATACCGATCGTGACGAGTGCTGCCATGTGTTCAGCGACAAAGAATATTCTCCCCCTCGATCGTATGTTTAAAGAGATCGGCCAACTTGTTTGAGGGGGAGTTAGAGGGGGAGGATTTGGTTTACTAGAATCGTTCACGCAACGTTGATGAAAGCGATTAGGTCAGTGAAGTAGGACGCTGTAGTTGATAAAGAATAGCTGTAACCGTTCGATAGATAAAACAAGGCCTCGCGATTGCGAGGCCTTTTTGTGGTCCGACTGAAACTCAATATTAATCGAGCCTAGCGAAAGCTCGGGATAATCGCTGGAATCCCCGGTAGAAGGCCAACCAACGCCATTACGCCACTTAGCACAATAAACATAGTGCCAGGCAACACCCAGCGGCTCATTTTACTCAGTTCACTACTACGTTCTTTACAACCGACTAAGCCTAAGTTATCCAACAGCATGGTGAGAGCCCAACCAAATGCTGGGTTAACGAGCGCTGAAGAAAATACAACAATCGCTGCCGACTGTGTGGTTTTTCCTTCACGCGTCATTTCCATTCCAGCTTCTAGCAATGGAACAAATACCCCAACAATCAGCGCCACACACAGTACAGGTTGCCAGATAGCTAAATCCATCGGGTAACCCCAAACTGCGGCGATGATACAGAACAGAGCTGTTAGCAAAGCGCCAGCAGGAATAGGGCGTTTAGCTATCGCCGCTGGTACGATGTAAGTACCCCATGAAGATGTAAAGTTAGTACCGCCAAGCAGAGAACCGAACGTTTGACGAATTGATGCCGTGGTCATGGTGTCGTCGATGTTCATGTGTACTTTTTCGGTACGTTCTGGGTAGCTGATCTTTTGGAATACTTGATGCCCTAAGAAATCCGGTGACCACATCGCTACGGCTAGAATCGCAAACGGCAATACCACCATGAAGTGTTCAATCGTCGGTAGGCCTAGCATCCAACCTGTATCTTCTCCCCACCAATACATAGGGTTCATGTTGGGCAAGCCTGGCTCAGTGTGGAAAGCAAATGGGGCGCCCATGGCAAATGCGATCGTACCACCCAACAAGCAGCTAAGAGGGACAGCTAACCAACGTTTGCGGAAGTGTTCCAGTAGCGCGTACAAGATAATGGTGCAAAAGATCACCACAAACGCGATGTGGCTCATACCGATTCCTTCAGCCCAAGCGAAAAGCTTTTTCACTTGAGAGGCGGTTCCAACAAAGCCGAGGTAGAGCAATAAGCCGCCACACACGCCTTTACTGGTGAGGTTGGCCAACATGCTGCCACCTTTACTGATGGCTAAGATGAGGCCAAAAGCGCCAATCAACAGGCCAAACGCCATCGGGTGTCCACCTGCTGCAACCACAATCGGAATCAAAGGGATAAGTGGGCCGTGGGTCCCTGCGAGGTTTGCAGTCGGCAATAAAAAGCCAGAGAAAATAATAATGAAAACAGAGGCGATGAGCAGTTCATAACGAACGTTTTCTAGAATGAAGTCTTCATTTAATCCGAGAGCCCCAGCAAAGGTGGCTGCAATCGCGCCCACCATAACCACTTTACCAATGGTCGCCGCCATCGCTGGGATGGTGTCTTCTATCTCAAATCGATAATCTTTAAACGGCAAATTTGGACGCCAGCGCTTAGGCGACATGATTTGCAATTCGTGTTCTAGATACTGTTCTCGGGATTCAAACTCTGAGCTTGGTTTATGTTGTTGTTCATAGGTGAGTTCATCCTCATTGGCTTGAGGCTTCTCTGTTTGTATATGTGCGGACTCTAAAGTAGTGCTCATTTTGATTCCTTTCGTTCACACTCTTAGGTGTGTTATTCCAACAAACGTTGTTGACTCACGGTATGAAGTGCAAACAATGCGTCAACTTATAATTAAAAACTCATTAACATTTAGTTGTTAGTACCTTATACCAAACCAAAAAAAACAAATAGACTCAGTCGGTTAGACATTAGTCGTAGAGTCGGACGACTAGTATTAGACCCTGTAGATAGTATGTGTCTGGTTATTTGTAGTCCCTTAATTTCTCCCACGTTCTGCACTTGATAGTGATAGAATCTCCGCATTAGAGTTATCGAGAAACTAGGTATTTATAAACAATGTTTATCCATCACGTAAATGGCATCGACTGGCTGGTAATTACAGCCTTTGAAGAACTGAAAACTATGTTTATCGAAGATGCAGGCCCAATCCCAGCTTGCTTTTCTACCGCCAGCGAGTTGAGCCTGATTGATCAAGCCAAACGCAGTTATGGATTTTTGCCTAAACTCCGCGGTGTGATCACCGATACCGGCACTTTTCAAAGTAGAGATATTGAAGAAGATTTGAACCCACAGCTTGCGTGTATCGTTGAAGGGCGTGGTCGGGTTTTTATCTATCACGGCGACTACGTGGCTTTTGTCGATGACGAGCAAACCTTCATTACCCGTATGGACTGAGAGTGATTCAGTGAGTTGAGATCGGCGAATTGGTAAATCGGCGAGTTAGCCCACCTAGAATTTAAAACTAAAGGATTAATATGATGGCAAAAACGATCTCATTGGTACTTGGCAGTGGTGGCGCAAGAGGCTTGGTTCACGTTGGAGTCATCCGCTGGTTAATTGAGCATGGCTATCAGATAAAATCCATTTCTGGCTGTTCAATTGGCGCACTTATCGGTGGTGTCTACGCTGCGGGCAAGTTGGATGAATTTGAAGAGTGGGTCACCAGTATCGATCAAGGTGATATGGCGATGTTGTTGGACTTTTCATGGCAGTCGAGTGGTATGTTCAAAGGGGACAAGATCATCGACACTCTGCGTGGACTGATCGGCGAGATTTCAATTGAAGATCTGCCCATCCCTTATACCGCAGTTGCCGCTAACGTCGCCGATGAAAAAGAGGTTTGGCTGCAATCAGGTTCTCTGTTTGATGCCATTCGCGCCTCTATCTCTTTGCCACTGTTCTTGACCCCTCACGTTATCAATGGAGAAGTGCTGATTGATGGCGGCGTTCTTAATCCCGTACCGATTGCGCCTACCTTTGGTGATAATACAGACTTTACACTGGCTGTGAATTTAGGTGGTGAACCTGAAATGGTTAAACAGGAAGTGATACCGGTTTCCCTGCCAACAAAAGAGAGCAACCTGCATCAGAAGGTTGTGCATTTTATCGATAACCTCGGTAGCAGTGTAAAAAGCAAAATGAGCTTCAACTTTGCTTTTTACGATATTGCCAACCAAGCATTTGATGCGATGCAATCGACCATTGCTCGCCAAAAGTTGGCCGCTTACCCCGCCGATATCACGCTTGAGATCCCACGCAATGCTTGTGGCACCCTAGAGTTTGATCGCTCACAAGAGATGATCGACAGAGGCTACCACTTAGCACAGGCTAAACTGGGCAATCGACTTTAATGTATTTGCTGCTGAATGAGGGTAACTATGGAAACTGAACTCAAACTATCTGAACTCAAAGAATTGGTCACAACAAAAGATGTCATCGTGCTCACCAGCATAGAAGAGCCTGCTGTATCTTGGTTGATAGATTGCTATCAAGAGAATGCTGATATCCAAATTATCGAGAACGCACACCAACTAGATACTGAAGCGATTTTGTCGCAATGCAGAAGCAGCCTTAACGAAAGTAAAAAGGTCATCCTTACAGCGCAGTTTCGTAGCCAACTGCCTATCATCAATATCGCTTCACTGTGTAATGAGAAGCGCAAGTCATTGATCAATATTGAGCTATTAGGCTGGGATGAAGAAAAACGCGTTCCTCAATCGTACAGTTGTTTTTAGCTTATATTTGTTGCTAGCTTATATTTGTTGCTAGGTAACTGCAGTTTTTAGGTAACCGACAGCGTCTCTATAACCAGAGCAGTTCAACACAAGGTTGATCAAAGCGGTTAAGTCAGTGTCCGGAATTTGTTGACCACTACAGGGTGGTTGTATCGAATCAGGAGTAGAAAAGTCTCTTGAGATTTTACTTGTCTAAATTGTGCTTAATTATCTGTTCTACCACACCATCCATCGTCTTTGAGCTAATCTCCGGCTTCAAATACAAGGAATGATACTCAACGCCTGTGCGGTCTATATAGGCTGCTTGTAAGCCAGCGGATAGCGCACCATGAGTGTCCCAATCATGAGTAGCGACAAGACGAAGGTTTTCGACAGGCTCTTGTAAGGTTTCGGCTGCAAATTTATACACGTCTGAATTTGGTTTGAAACTGCCTGTTTCCTCAACAGAAATGACGGTGTCGAAATAATCGTTTAAGCCCGAGTTCTTGATTTGAGAAGTGATGAGATCGAGGGATGAGTTGGAAAAAGCGACGGTTTTAAAGCCGTTGTTACGCAATTTAAGTAAAGATGCTTTGATATCAGTGTGCGCTGGTAGATTGGCAAAAGAAGTTAACAAGGCACTTTTGCTTTCTGCCGTTAAATCACACTTGTATCGCTGTGCAATAGCGTTGAGCGCTGCATTCGCTAATTCAGAAAAAGTAGATTTTACGTTTGTTGCGATGCAAACCGTTGAAGAGTGTAAAAGCTTTGAAAACCAAAGTGATAATGCATCCTCCTTTCCAAACACCGCTTTAAATTTAGGCTGTAATGACTCCAAATTTAAAACCGTTTCGTTTATATCAAAAAGTATCACTTCTTTTTTCATGCAAAGCCCCCAGATTTAATTGAATTTTATGCTTACATAATCTGCTCTGACGATATGGTTTTCAACCTCCATTCAAGTAACTAAAGCTTTGCTCTCTAATTTGAAAAGAAGCTGGAATGCGTCAACGACAACCCGCCAACTCAAATCTGGCATTGCTTTATGAGTATCATGCAACGCCAAATCTGAAACGATTTAGCTTAATTTGCGGCTTCGATGGTGCCTTTGAAAGTGCTGTCTAAAAAGTCATTGATCTCTTGTGAGTGGTAAATTGAGATAATCTTTTTATACGTTTCATTATTTTTGTCTTCTTCTCGCGCCGCAACAACCATCACTGCTAAAGGTGCGTCTTTTTTCTCTAAGTAAATGCCTTGTTTCTTAGGGTCGAGTCCAGCCGACATTACATAGTTCATGGTGATTGCAGCAGCATCTACATCGTCAAGAGAGCGGGGTAGCTGCGCGGCATCCACTTCAACAAATCGAATGTTCTTCGGGTTGCTAACAATATCGTTTAAAGACGCGTTGAAACCAGCGTTGTCTTTTAATGAGATCAGCCCTGCATCTTCAAGCAGTAATAGTCCACGCCCGCCATTCGTTGGATCGTTTGGAATCGCGATTCGAGCGTTTTCGGGAATAGAATCAAGCGAAGTGTACTTGTTCGAGTAAACGCCCATACGCATCAAAATTGAACGTCCGATAGAAACTAACTGGCTATCGTGATTGGCATTAAAGTTATCGAGGAATGGCTGATGCTGGTAACTGTTCAGTTGGATACTTCCATCATCTAATGCTGCGTTAGGGGTGATATAGTCTGAGAACTCGACGAGTTCAATGTTTATCCCTTGCTTTGCTGCTTCTTTGGCAACAGCTTGTACAACTTGTGCATGTGGGCCAACTGTCGCCCCAATCTTGATGACAGCCTCGTCTTTTTTTCCACATCCTGTTACACCGAATACGAAAGCTAATGCCAACAGGGATGCTGTGATTTTTTTGTAGCTGTTCATGATAACTCCATTTAATAAATAAAAGACATGTAGACGTCTAGCTATCTATATTATCTATTTGCGCGATCGGGTCAATAGGTTTGTTTGAAGCGAAGTTACATTGATGAGCGGTTAAGTCAGTGAATCAACGAGGCTTCTGTACGTGAGACTCGACCGACAATCCCCTTCTAACCCCCTTGGTTTACATCTCAAACCTATTGTTGGTAATGGGAAAAGGGAGGAACTGATTACCGACCAACAAAGGCCTCGCGAGTGCGAGGCCTTTTGGGTTTTGTAGGGAATAGGGCAGTCACTCGGAATCTAAAGAAAACGGGTTCAGTAAAGCTAACTATTAAGAAAGCTTTTGGTTAAAGAACTCAAGTGTACGTTTCCAAGCTAACTCTGCTTCTTCTTCAGCATAGCGGCCAGTTGAATCGTTATGGAAGCCATGGTTCACGCCGTCATAGATGTAAGCTGTGTAGTCTGCTTCGTTCTCTTTGAGTTCGGCTTCATAATCTGGCCAAGTCGCATTCACGCGTTTATCGATTCCCGCAAATTGGATGAGCAAGGGGCCTTTTACATTTTTTCTTAAATCTGGTGCGGCAGGAGTACCATAAAATGGAACGCCTGCATCGAGTTGCTCTGGCATGACAGCGGCCAACATATTCACGATATAGCCACCGAAGCAGAAACCGACTGCGCCTAGCTTACCGTTACTTTTTTCATGGGACTTCAAGAAGTTTGCCGCTGCGATAAAGTCTTCTTCGATTTTCTCTTTTGATAGCGACTTCTGCATCGTTCGACCTTCATCATCATTACCTGGATACCCGCCAAGCGAATAGAGTGCATCAGGTGCAAACGCAATAAACCCCGCCGCTGCGAGTCGTCTTGCCACATCCTTTATGTATGGATTGAGGCCTCTATTTTCATGAATGACCAATACAACAGGCGCATTGCCCTCTAACTCTTTGGGTACAACCAAGTAACCATAGCCTTCGCCGTGTCCTTTAGGTGAAGGAAACTTCTCGTAGGTTGCTTTGATGGAAGGGTCATTGAAAGAGACTTGCTCTGCCTGCGCATAATTAGGAATCAGTGCAGAAGTTAGCGTCGTCATGGTTAAGCCAAGTACAGCTAGCCCAGATAGACGAGCCATAAACTCTCTGCGATCAATCAGGCCGTGTGCATATTCGTCGTACCAATCAAATGCTTCTTGAGGGATAGATCGAGTCGGCGTTGATTGAGATTCGGTATTTGGATTCATAACTTTTCCTTGTTGTGAGTTGTTTGACCAATCAACTATAGTGGAAAATTTGATATAATTGAACGATCGCTCAATAATTTTTGAGCTATTTGTTATATCAAAGTACAAAAATTAGATGACAGTCCGATAAAACGATCACTTCGAATCGATTTCCATCGCTTTGGTTTGTTTTACGGAGCAATTCAATACAAGGTTGATTTGAGGGTTAAGTCAGTGAAGTCGGGTGTGATGATTGTTTGTTTTTAGGGAGGCTCTAAATCGAAGTTGGGCACATTAGAGCTAGGCTTATTTTCCGCAGACATGGACAAGTAAGTTTCAATGCAAAACGCTTGATTTTACTCTGGTATAATCTTTCCTTATAAGGGAAGCCATAGCGTTATTAGAACCTTTTGATGAGAGATAAAAAATAGATGTTAAGACTTTTGCGTCAGATAGAAAAATGGAAACTTGCATCGTTTAGTTTACTCATGCTCATTGCCGCATTTTTTATCTACAACCAGATCGGTAATCGTATTTCCCGTGTCGATGAGGCAACATTTTTGATCGGGCAACTGAATACTGTCTTGGATGCAGCGGAGCAATATTCTCATGACAATGGCTCTTTACCTCCAATTACTTCCGATACCGACACGAACTTCGGCTACTTAAACATCAATCACTTAATTGAAAATCCGGGCTTATCAACATGGCGAGGACCATATCTACCTTATGGCGATACATGGATAGGTGGTGATCAGTACATCGATCACCCAGATTACATAGCAACGCAATTACTGCTTAAGGAAAAGGGCAGCCAATGGGCACGAGGAAGCTCCGAGACAGGTTGTGAATCGTCATCATCCACTTGCTCTGTTGCAGCTTGTATATGGTTGGTACCAACAAAAGTGGCACAAGAAATTAATCAGATTGTGGACGGCAACACGGATATAGAAAGTTCGAATACGACCGGAAAAGTACGTTACGACAAAGCTTTTGGCGGCGCACTTATCTGTATGATTGGAGATGACTATCCAATGTCTTCTATATAGACAAATTAAGTCGTTTCTAATTATCTCACTGGCAGCTTCGTTTTTGTTTTTACCTGACCAAAGGCGAAGCTCGATTCTATAGAAGCGATATTGGGTAGGCGAGTTAATTGCTTACGGATGAACTGCTCGTAGCTTTTGAGTGATTCACTGACTACATGCAATAGGTAGTCGTGATTGCCCGTCATTAGAAAGCACTCTAACACCTCGTCAATCACTTCGATGTGCTGTTCAAAGTCTCGCATGTTCTCTTCTGTCGGCTTTTCAAGTTTCACCAACACAAACACATTCACAGGTAAGCCACATGCTTCTTGGTCGACACTGGCGTGATAGCCGCGAATAATCCCCTGTTTCTCTAATGCTCGAACTCGACGTAAGCAAGGAGAGGGCGACAGCGCCACTCGATCGGCCAACTCTTGATTGGTGAGCCGAGCGTTGCTTTGCAGTTCAGCCAGTATTTTCTTGTCGATCTCGTCCATTGGCATATTCCATCAATATTGAGTTTAGTTTGGCAATATTATTGCTCAAAGTGTATGTCTTACTTCGCAAATAGCAATTTTTAACATCAGCACAAAACTAAAATTAAAGGAGGAACAACAAGTATGGAATGACTTAGGAATTATGAATACTTCAACTCAACTTAGCCCGCTGCGTAAAACCACCAAACACGAACAAGCAGAAGCCCTTGCGATTGAGCAAGCAAAGCACTTTGGTATCGATCCAAACAGTGATTACGGCGTCACGCTTATCGAACTGGCGACGACGCTGTACAAAGCCAATACCAAGACTCACGACCTTTGGGCATTGACCGTTGATGGACTTTCAGAACTCGACAAGAGTGACCGAATCGCCTGGTTTAACGCCAAACGTTTTTTGTCATTCCAGATCGCTAAGATCCTCGATAATCTGCAAAACCCAATGCGCGCCACTTACCAGTCTATTGCCACCAATAATGGTAATTTTGCGTCTAAAGGTGCGTATCCAATTTTCGATAATGTCGCTGCTATATTTTCTGCAAGCCCTGTGATTACACGTACCGCGACCTATTTGTTTGCGTGTACAGAATGGATTGAAGATGCGTTTAACGGTAAAGAGCCGTTGCACGATATATATTCTCGACTGCTTAACCCTACATCGATTTCACTGGCTAACCATATGGTTGATATCGAGGCAGGCTCTAGAGCCAACGAATACCTCGCATGGAACTTTAACTCGGGTATGGCGGCTATTGATGGGTTGTTGAGCCACTTGCTCGGGCATGAAGACATTGTTTTGGCTTCACGCAATATCTACGGTGGTTCTTACCAGCTGTTGGAAGATTGGTTTGGAAAACCTTCTAATCTGAATGTCGCGGTAGAGTGGGTGGATGGTTACTCCGGTGATGAGTTTGCGACGCGCCTTGATGAGGTTGCTGATAAATACGCAGATCGCATCGCTGCAGGTAAGAAAATCTACGTTTACCTAGAGTCACCGTGTAACCCGCATGGATACGTGTTGGATGTTGCTAGCATCAGTAAAGCTGGTCACTCTCGTGGTTGGGATGTGATTGTTGACTCGACAGTGGGGACTCCATTGCTGCATCCAGTACTAAAACGCGACGATGTGGCTGAAAGACCCGATTATGTGATTCACTCCTACACCAAAGAACTGGCGGGTTCTGGCACCACAACCGCTGGAGTTGTGATTGGCCGCAACGAGACCATGTTTATTCCAAAAGGAGAGGAGGTCACTTTCACCAAGCCCAACGGTGATGAGGCCAAAATCCTATGGAACGAAACGCTGTTTTGGAATGTGTACTACATTAAGGGTGCATTCCTAGATGCAGATAAAGCGTTTGAAGTGCTCAATGGTATGAAAACGTATGAGATGCGAGTGGTGCAGAAAACGATTAATACACTGACTCTCGCGAAGATCTTTGATGCTCACCCTGACATCAACGTATCGTGTCCTGCTTTGCCAGACAGTGACAACTATGAACACTGCCAGAACAACATGTACTTGGGTTTGCCAGCGGCGCTTTTCACAATCGATATGGAAGGTAACGGCGATCGTGCGCCAATCAATCGAGATGGATTCAAACAGTTCTTCGACATGCTTGAGCCAGCAATCGGCATGCAAGTGAGCTTAGGGCAAACCAACACCGTGGCGCTGTGCCCAGCCCTGACCACGCATTCAGAACTCAGTGATGAAGCGCTCAATGAAGCCGGTATCAAACCGACGACAATGCGTATCTCTATCGGGTTGGAAGATCCTAGAATGTTCATTGCTCATATTGTCGAGGCGGCTAAATTGTCGATTGACCGCAACCACGTAGATTTCTCATCCAGCTTCCCGAGTGGTGACAATATCGATGAAATCTATATGCAAACCTATATGGATGTACACCAGAGGTTTGTGAAGAGCTTGCCGAAGTTCAGTCAGCTGAGTCAGTAACTTAGCTCGGTAACTTAGGTCAGTAAGGAAAGTTAACAAGATTAGTCAGTAAAAAGGCCTTCAATAAAAAAGCACCCTGCTGACTCAGTAGTCGGTAGGGTGCTTTCTCGATATAGAACCAAGTGACCATATTGGTTTACCAAGTCACTTACTATTTAGGCTGGTGGCCTGTCTTTTTCGCAAGCTCTTGCATAGCTTCGGCAAACGTAGTTGTTCCGCCTTTCGCTTTAACCTGAACCACCTTATATCCTTGGCTTTCCAGCGCTTGGCGCTCTGCTAAAACCGCTTTATCGTCTGGCAGACTGCCCTGTACAGGCTGATGAATGTAACACCCCTCAAGTTGACCATCTTCGACCAGTTGGTGGTGTTTCAGTGCATTGATATCAAAATTCATAGTCAGTCTTTTCGTTTAAATGGAGAGTCTCTGTGGCAAAGGCATAGGCCGCGAGTCTTTATAATTTTATGGTTTGTACAATAGGCATTTTAACCATAAGAAGCCAGTGCAAATTAAGCAATCCAATGGAATGTAACTGGGTGCGGCTTACTTCTTCAATCTCTTATTGCTCGTAGGGAAGGGAAGGGGAGGAACGGAATTCTAACGTTACAAGTGTTGCTGTATGTTCAGCGATAAAGAATGTTCTCCCCCTCGGTCGTTAATCTAAAGAGATCGTTGTTGGTCATTTGAGGGGGAGCTAGAGGGGGAGCTAGAGGGGGAGGTTTTTAATGATCAACTTGAATCTGAGTGTTGGTCATCATTGCGATTAGCTTGGCCACTCGTGCGCGCATCTCACGTCTATCAACAATCATGTCTAAAGCACCATGCTCGAGTAGGAACTCACTCTGTTGAAAATCGTCAGGTAATTTTTCACGTACCGTTTGCTCAATCACTCTGCGACCGGCAAAACCAATTCGGGCTTTAGGTTCACCTATATTGATGTCACCGAGCATAGCTATACTTGCCGAGACTCCGCCAAAGGTTTGGTCGGTTAACACGGATATATAAGGGAGCTTTGCATCGGATAGTCGCTTTAACGCAGCACTGGTTTTGGCCATCTGCATTAATGCCATTAGCGATTCTTGCATGCGAGCTCCACCACAAGCCGAAAAACAGACTAATCCACAATTAGCCTCAATGGCTGAGTTAACCGCGTCAACAAAGCGAGCACCCACAACGCTGCTCATCGAACCTGCCATAAAAGAAAATTCGAAAGCGCACGCCACTACCGGAAGCCCCAAAAGTTCTCCTTTTGCAGCGACTAGGGCATCTTTTTCGCCCGTGCTTTTTTGAGCAAGTGAGATACGTTCTTTGTAGCGTTTCTGATCTTTAAAATTGAGTAAGTCTTGTGGTTCATGTTGGCTACCAATTTCAGTCATCACTCCTTTATCCAAGAAGCTGTCTAAACGATAGCGTGCTGTCATCCTCGTGTGATGATGACACTTTGGGCAGACTTCCAGGTTTTCTCTAAGGGCTAATCGGTATAAGACTTGATCACACGCAGAGCACTTGGTCCATACCCCTTCAGGAATAGAAGCTTTACGGGTACTTATTATATTTTTCTTATCTAATAGCTTTTCTAACCAACTCATTGGAAACCTTATCTAGTTCACTTTAATGATGAGCATTGTATAAGCCTGTTTTTGGTAATAAAGTGCTTAATATTGGCTTTATAGTCCTATCTGATGGGATTGTTGGTATGGGCGGATAATTGGTATGGATGAGATTAATGGGAATGCTTGAGAAGATTGACCAACAATGGCTAAAAAGTTTTCACTGTGTTTATGAGAACAATAGCTTTAAAAGAGCAGCGGAGTTTTTGTGTTTGCCGACCTCAAATGTAAGTCGTCACATTGCTTTATTAGAAGAGCAGTTAGATGCTCGATTGTTCGATAGAACGACCCGCCGTATAGCCCCAACGGAAGCAGGCGAGCATCTTTATTTACGTACTCAGCCTTTGTTGGACAAGCTTAACGAAGCGCTTACGGAGGTAACGCAGCATTCACGTCATGTGGTGGGGCAGCTCAACATTCTAATGCCTGATTCACCGGAACTCGCTCAAGCCGTTGTTTCCTTCTGCACCAAATACCCCTCTATTTCATTGTGTTGCGATACAAGCATCAGTCCTAAAGAGGACTTGCTCGATGGATTTGACGTTATTCTGAGTTTTCATCGAGGGAAACTTGAGGATAACAATTGGATAGCGAAAGAGATTAAACGTTGGTCTAGCATTGTTGTGGCTTCCCCCAAACTTCTTCGCACATCCTCTAAGCCTTTTAAAATTACGGATTTGAAACATGTACCGTGTATTAATAGCTTTACCGCGCTAAACGGAACGCCATGGGTATTTAAGAACGAAACAGGTGAGGTGATTACTCAAAGAGTAAAATCTGCGTTTAAAGTGAATAGCGGACAACTTGCTAAAGCTGGCGCATTGGCTGGTTTGGGCTTTGCGATACTTCCTAAAGAACTCTGTCGTCAAGAGATCGAGACAGGCGAACTAGAGATCATAGAACTTGAATATCAACCTGAAGACTTAGTCTTATACGCCTTTTATGCATCAAGAAAGCACATAGCGAAAAAGGTTCCGGCTTTCATTGCGCACTTACAGGAGCAAGGAAAGTAACTTGGGTTAGTGTGTGAGGTTCCAATGTTAAGCTCGCCTTGATTCAGTCTTCTAACGTTTCAATACACCCTTATCTGACCTTTTTGCTCAACCACTGAGCGAAATCGGTACAAATCATCAACCTTTCCAAATGTGGAATCCATACTTCTTTTATTGGCTCTGTTTTCCAATTGTGAATGGTTATAACCTAGTTTTCGTAGAAAAGAGAATCGAATAAGCCGTGAGCGCGGCGCTTTATAACGAATGAAAACTAGGCACAAGCATGAACGAAAATTTTTATAGATACGCGATTTACACTGTTTTTTCAGCGGCAGCATTGTTCTCCGCTTTTTTAGTCACCTCAGATAATGTTTCCCCTTTCACCACTCAAGCGACTTTGTATCGTAACGTGGCGACCATTGCGCCAGAAGTGTCCGGTGTGATTACCGATGTCATGGTTAGTAATGGCGAGTTGGTTGAAAAAGGTCAGCCATTATTTGCTATCGATGCCAGTAGCTACCAATTGAAAGTGGCACAAGCGCAAGCCGAACTGCATCAAGCGCGTGATTCTGATTCAGCGAAATGGCAGCAATTAGCAGCAGCGAAACAAACACAAAGCCAACGAGAATTCGAATATCACAACGCGAAACAGAAACTCGCACGTAACCAAAAACTGCGTAACAAAGGGCTCGCGACGGAACAAGATCTTGATGATGCAATCACCAATACACAAGTTGCGAGTAGTGCGGTTGAAGCTGCGAACGCGGAAGTGAAACGCATTGAGGTTGAGTTATCGACCCAAGACCGCACAGCGGCCATTGAACTGGCAGAAGCAAAACTTGCCAGTGCGGAACTGGATTTAGGCCACACTCAAGTCGTCGCGCAAACGGAAGGCGTCGTGACCAACTTGCAATTGCAATCGGGTAGTTATATCACTCAAGGTACTTCATCATTGCTGCTGGTGGACGAAGCTCATGCGTGGATCAGTGCGGACTTCAATGAGAAAGGCATTGATAAGCTAACTAATGGCCGCGAAGTTTTGGTCTCTTTTGATGCGCTACCGGGCAAAGTCTTTACGGGTGAAGTGAGTAGCCAAGAGCGTGCGATTTACGACACCAATAATGCCAATGGCAAGCTGTCTAGCGTGACTAATGATACGCGTTGGATCCGTGAGCAACAGAAAGTACGTACCCGCATTACAGTTAACGAACTGGATCCTTCGATGATCTCAGGTTCACGAGCGAGTGTGATTGTTGAAAGCGGTAACCCAATAATGCACGTTATTGGCTCGGCTTGGATTCACTTGGTTTCAACATTTCGCTACATCTATTAGTAGGAGATGACTATGTGGACATTCGAAAACACCGCACAGGGTCATTCTCAACGTAATGAAGCGCTGCGTGTCGCACTTACTGTGACGATTTGTATGGTGTTGGGAAAGCTACTAAACCTAGACTCTCCCGTTTATCTGGCGTTGTATCCAACCATCATCATGACCAAGAATAAAGATTACTCTTGGCTTGGTCTGATCCGTACCTTGGCACCCACTTTATTGGCAGCAAGTACAGCGTTGGTGGTGACTGAGGTATTTTCACAGCATCCGTTTGTGGTGTGGACCATCAGCCTGTTCTTCTTCGACTTTATGCGTCGTCGAGCCACTACGCCAGCGAAGAAAGGTAAAATGTTGATGCCAACCTTCAACTGGATTTTGATTGTGGTGTTTGCTCAGCATACCACCATGGATATGCCGATGCGTATTCATGAAATTTTGGTATCCATGTTGATTACCATGGTAGTAGCAAAAACCATGGTGGCTCTGTTCCCTGTTGAGCAAGGAAACAAGCCTCCTGTATTTAAAGAACAGCCTGTCACATTTGAGAGCAGAGCAATTTCACTCGCGTTGATTGGTCTTGGTTTGGCATTCTTGATGATTGTCGACATTATCTCTGCAACGTTCTGCATGGTGCCAGTGATTGCTGCTGCAACCCAAACCACACACAAAAGCTTTATCGACGTGGTTGACCGCCGTTTTCAAACTCAAGTGGGCGGCTGTGCATTCGCCGTGGTGTTCACCTTGTTGATGGCAGGGCATCAATCTACATTCGGTTACTACACCATAGTGTTGGGTTTATTTGCCTTTCTGATCACCGCATCAATGGCCAAAGCGAAAGGTTCAGCCAGAGACATTCATGCCGATGCGTTATTGGCGACTATGCTGCCGATTCAGTTGTACATGACCAGTAGCAATTTAGGGTTGGAAAGTACCTTCCTACGCGCTTGGGAGCTGACTGTGACTTTGTTTGTGCTGTGGGCTTTGTGTCATTTTGTTCGTAAGCCTAATGGTGAAGAGCCGGCACTCGTTCGCTAATAATCAAATCCGGCCAACCGATTATGGTCTGATTTGATTGCGCCTTTCATAAAATTAAAAAATGCTTTTACTTTGGCTGAATCTTCTAAATCTTTATGAGTCATCATCCATAGGTCTGTATTTTGGTGCATCACTTCCATATCTACTCTTTGCAGAGTTCCCTTACTGTTACCTAAAAAGCAGGGTAAGTAGGCTAACCCCATCTGATTTTCAGCCGCGATGATCAGGGGCTCAAAAGAGTCGGCTTTCATGACAATTTTGTCTTCCGAAATCAGTTCAGAAACCTGTAGCGAAGCACTGCCTCTATGCATCATTAACCAAGATGCAGACTTTAAGGGGTGCTTACTCTTAAGGCCATTTATATATTCTGGCGATCCGTAAACACCAAAGGCAATTTTACTTAACTTGGTCCCAACTAAATGGGCTGGCAACTCATTTGCCGGGCGAATCGCGATATCTGCATCTAGGTGTGAAATATCCAATTGACGAGATGTGAGGCTGAGTTCTAACTGAATTTTTGGATAAAGCCGATGAAAAGCAGCCAAATGAGTACCCAGAATGAGGCGAGATAACGCATCGGTCGTCGTTATTCTTAGCGTACCTTCTAGCTTCAATTCCTGTCCAAAAACCTTGTGCTCCAATTCTCTTACTGTGGATTCGATAGCGAGAGCTGACTCCAGAAGCTTTTGCCCTTCAACCGTTAGTTTGTATCCGGTAGGAAGTTTATGGAAAATTCGTAATTTGTGACGATACTCAAAGGTGTCAATACGACGTAAAACGGTGCTGTGGTTTACACCAAGTGCTCTTGCCGCGGCCGACAGGGATCCTTCATTCGCCACTGTTAGAACATATTGCAGGTCATCCCATCTTATGTTGTGCATTTGCGCATATCCAACGTGTTCAATTAGTGAGTTTACCAAAAATTTAGCACAGCTATAGTTATCTCAACAAGGCAACAAACAGAACTGAAGTTCAAAGCATGCACTGATGGCACTTTTAATCTCCCACGCATTGAGCTTCAAAATTGACAATCAGGAGAAAGAAAATGTTAAAGAAAAATCTACTTATCGGTCTAGCGAGTCTTCTGGCTTTCTTTCAATTCACTCCAGCCCTTGCAGATGAAACAAAAGCAGTCGATTCAGCAAAGACACTAGAAACGGCTCAAGCATTCTTATGGGCGGCAGGCTCAGGTGATATGGCAAAACTCGAGTCATTAATGGCCGATGATTTTGTCTGGCACAACGAAGGTGACGCCGACATCCCTTGGATCGGTAACTGGGAGTCAAAAGAAAAAGTGCTCAACACTTTCTTTCCTCTATTTGGCGCAGGTTTGAAAGTCACAAGCTGGTCAACAGACTATAGTTTTGTAAACGGCGACCAAGCAGTATTCATGGGCAGCATGAGTGCCATTGCGAATGAATCTGGTGTAGACACGGGTAAATTCAGCTGGGCGGTTCGAGTTCAGGTTGAAGATGGCAAAGTGAAGAGTTGGAACTGGTTTGAGGATAGCTACGCAGTATCTAAAGCTTATCACGCCAAACAGTAACCACAGTGACCAATTAGGTTGTAAAGGCTCGATATGCTGTAGACGTATATCGAGCTTAACTTGGTTTTGAATAGCGACGCGAAGAGCCTATTCAACAATCCGACAGTTAAAAGGACACCTGAGACAATCTAGTTCTGAGTTTCAGTGTACGAGCCAAATAACGTACTTTGGCACTATTAAGTTTGGAGAAACTATCTATGAGCAATAAGCTAGCGAATGCGACTAATCTGTATATGGAAGGTATCCGAGATGGTCATGCATTAGAGGCGGTAACGAAGTACACCGGTCAACGTTATACTCAACATAGCACTGGGGTTCGCAACGGTATTGATGGTTTTGTTGAGTTCTTCGAACCGTTCTTAAAACGCTGCCCTGTTAGAGACATAAAGATCATACGTTCAATCGTCGATGGCCAATTCGTGTTTGTTCAAGCATTCCAAGATATTAATAATGGCGAATATAAGTGGGTGACTACGGATCTATTCGATACCGATAATGACGATAAAATTATTGAACATTGGGATGTGATTTCTGCCTTCGAAGCTCAACCGACGGAAGGGGAAGGTCGACTGCAAGGGCCAATCAATCATACTGACTTAGATAAAACAGAGGAGAATAAGAACCTTATCCGTGATTTTTTATGTGATGTCATGGTACTAGGGCAGAAAGACAAGCTATCAAAGTATCTCCAGCACGAAGAGCTAGCCGTTTATCAAGCCTCAGATGTGAGCCCTTTAGATAGCTATATTGGTGGCTATGACCAAGTGTTCAAGATTGTCGGTCAAGGTAACTTCGTAGCAGCTTACAGCCGAGTTATTGATAATGGTCTCGAGGTTGCGCGTTTTGATCTATTCCGAGTTGAGGGAGGTCAAATTAAAGAGATATGGGTAAACCAAGAGCCCGTGCCACCAAAAGCAGAATGGGTAAATGGCGGGAAGTTCTAGAGTCGCTTTAAGGGAGTTACGCCAATAATGCTATCGCTAAAACAAACCGAAAAAGCGCATCCTTGCTAACCTTACTGGTTGTGTGTTTAACCTCTTGAATCTTAGCCAACATGTTTTGTGATGGAAGAGTATTTACACTGTTTTACAACTCGCCTTAACGCTCAACAATGCAATCGCGCCCTTGAGATTTTGCGTCGTAGAGGGCGTTATCCGCTCTTTTAATTAATGAATTCCAGTCATCGTTTATGAGGGCTTGAGTCACTCCAATGCTGACAGTATACGTGCCAGAAGAGAGCTCTTGATTGGAGTTGTGTTTTGCGTGGTTTCTTATTCTTTCAGCTATCTGCATTGCTTGAACTTTATTCGCTCTAGGTAGCATGACAACAAACTCTTCTCCACCATAGCGAAAACAGAAATCGCTTGTGCGGCATGTATCTTCAAGAATTTGACCAAAGTGCTTAATCACATCATCTCCCTTGTCATGACCATAGGTATCATTAATTTTTTTGAAGTGATCTAGGTCGGCAATCAGTACAGAAATGTCACTCTCTCGGCCTGGTTGAACAAGCTTGGGTATCAGTTCTGCTAGGCCTCTACGGTTATAAAGGCCGGTTTGTTCATCAGTGATCGATGAACGATAGGTCTGCTTCAACAAACGATCAGTTAAGATCCAAAACACTGAAAATGCGAGGCTAACAATTGTGATTGTCATGATAACGAAAGACAATTTATGAATATCTGATATCAGGTAATAGTTCGAATTCGTTCCTTTGGTATGAGCAAGTACGCCCCTAATTGCCATATAGAGAATGTTGATAAACAGGGTCAGATTCAACAGACACTTTGCTTCTCTGTTATCGTGCTTTTCCCCTGAATAGTTTGCACAGAGGGCTAAGATACATATCGTCACAACGAGAATACTTCGAGCCTCGAGCCTCGAAGTTACAGAAGGCGCAATTAGGGCGCTATAAAGGAAGAAGCTAATGCCAAGGTGCGAGTTATTCAGGAGCCTAACCTTAGCTTTGTTATACCTTTATTTTAAATTCTCTAAGCCCGATGTATCGACGCCTTTTAAGGTGTCTTTTGCTACTTCATCTAAATCCGTCGTTGTCGATTTTTGAGGATAACTAGCAGCGGCACCTTTACCGATCGCTGTTGCTTCTGCTTGTAGCTTTTTCCCCTCAGACTCACCCGCGATCCAGCCTTGCTTGTAGTCACTGTCTGATTCAAAACGCTTTCCATCTTTTATGTAGTTTTCGAAGCTATTGCCGCTTTCTTGCATGCCGCTATGCCTACCGTCATGAAAACCTTGTATGTAAGAGGTGTTGTGACCACTCTCAATCAAAGCACTATCACTTGTTCCGCATCCGGACAAAAGAAAAACCAATAAGATTAAAAACAGTTTATTCATACTCAAAGCCTCGGAACTCAGTCGTCTAAATGATAAGAATAGACCAAGATCATCTCGCAAAGGCATAACAGCGCTCTAGGCGGGAAAGCTTGTTTGAGAATCATGATATTCAAAACTTGAGAGAGTAGAGTTACTACTGCCTTATTAGATCTAGAACGATAGCAAATCACTGGGTGGTAATTTGCTATCAATTACAGAGTGAATATCCGTTGTGCATATTGGTAAGTTCAAGAATTAAGACGAGGTGACTTATTGCTTATTTGAACGGTTAACGATAAAACTCAATATCACGACTGCAATACTAAAGCCCACAACACCAATCCAACCCGCACGTTCAAATACCTGAATTCCCACAAATGAACCAAACGCACCACCGAGATAGTAGCCAAGCATATAGATTCCGTTGATACGACTTTGAGCTTGTGGGTCAATTGAGAATACGCGTACTTGGTTCGATACTTGAGCGCTAAATACCCCAAGGTCGATGAGAATGATACCGACGATCAATCCAGCCAATGTGTCAGCGAAAAGCCCCGATATAATAAAACCAGCAGTAATAATAACTAACGCCATACTGATCATGTTTCGAGAGCCAAACTTGCTCACCAGTGACCCTGAAACTTTTGCTCCAATGACTCCAGCAAGAGCAATAACACCAAACATTCCTGCCTGTTGTGCATTGTAGTTAAACGGAGATTCACTGACATGCAGAGCTAACGTCGCCCACAGCGCATTGAACGAAGCAAACCAAAGCGCGCCAGTTAAAGCGGAAGTACGCAGTGTCGCATGCTGCTTGATTAACGTGGCCATGCTCGCAACCAGTTTAAGGTAAGGTATTTTCGTTGTCGGCGTGTTCGTCGGTAAAAAGGCATACAGCAACACACCAAAGACCATCGCAATAATTGCTGACATCATAAATACCGCGCGCCACCCAAACTGCTCACCGATGAACCCACTGAGTGTACGCGAAAGCAAGATGCCCACAGTTAGGCCTGTCATTAATGTGCCAATGACTTTTCCTTTCGTTTCTGGAGTACTTAGTGACGCTGCAAATGGAATCAGCTGCTGAGTGATGTTGGCACTCAAACCAATCGCAAAACACGCAACAACCAGAGCCACTAAGCTAGATGCAGTAAACGCGACAAAAGATGACAACACCAACATGACAGACAAGATCGCTATTAGGCGTCTGCGGGGTAACGTGTCTCCTAAGGGCGATAAGAATAGCAATGCCACGGCATAACCAATCTGACCGGCAGCTGGCACTGCGCCTAGCTGTTCGCTTGTTAACCCTAGCTCTGCGCCGATCTTAGGTAAGATGGGTTGGTTATAATAAAGGTTTGCAGCAGTTGCCGAGACTGCGCTCGACATCAGTAATAAACGTCCTGTGCTCAACACTTCTGTAGTCAATTTTGACATGGTGACACCTTAACTTTGGTTCATCGTTTTAATGAATGATTTCGATGAGCTAAGTCTAAGGTTAGCGATTGAATAACAAAAATAACCATTTGATTTAAATTCTATACGAATCTGGTATAGATAACTTTCTAAGCCATGTTTTGTTGAATCGCCTCTATTTCACTCTGTACGACAGCAACAAAGACACTGGCTGTAGGGGATAGAGTATGCGAATGGTGTGTCATCACTAATGGCATTTGTACGTCCACAGATTCAAGATTAACAAATACACATCCCTCACTGCGTAAATCACGAATTGCATGCGGTGCGATAGATACACCTAAGCCAGAAAAGACTTGGGTTAACACGGTTTGCATGTTGTTGGGTTGTTTTTTTATATTTGGAGAGAATCCAGATAGGTCACATTGAGTAATGATGGAGTCAAATAATCCTACCGCTTGTTCACGTTCAAATAAGATGAAAGGGTCTTGCTGCAGTTGTTTCATTTGAATGGTGGAGTATTTAGCCAACTCGTGGGTGACGGGCAAAACAGCAACAAGCTTATCTGTATAAATCGTCACCGAGGTGTAATCATCAACAAGCAGGTTCGGCAGTGGGCGAGAGAAGCTAATATCGATCTCTCGTTTGTCCAGAGCTTCGATCTGTTCAGAAGCCGTCATCTCAACAAGATCAACATCAATATTGGGGTTTTCAGCAATATACTGTCGAACTAAACGAGGCAAAAAGCTCAGAGTTGCGCCTCCAAGATAACCAATAGTTAAAGTACCAATACAACCAGAAGAAGCTCGAATCGCGGACTGTTTTGCTTGTTCCGTTTGTTCGATGAGTCTAATCGCATCTTTAAGTAAGTGCTGCCCTGCGCCGCTAATGACGACTTCGCGAGATGTACGGAAAAATAGGCTCACTCCAAGTTCGTGTTCAAGGCTTGTGATATGGCGGCTAATGGCAGGTTGAACGGTATTTAACTCTTTTGCAGCTTTTGAAAAACTGCAATGTGTCGCGACAGCCACAAAGCTTTTTAGTACTTTGATTTCCATATAGCCTCAATATAAACCTAGGTGATAAAAAAGCGCTAACTTGCGCCTATATTGCTTTTATTATCAATCACAAAGACCTTGCTAGCAAACCTTAGGGTAATAACGTTTGCAAGGCTCTGGTCACTTGTGAGAGTGGGGCGATAATCCTACGTATTCAGCTTTCAAGCTTTCTGTTTTCTAGATAATTCTTTTTCAAACTTTTAGTTTTCGAGCTCTTCGTTTTCGAGATTGCGCCGAACTAAATCGTGCATTTGTTTTACAGTCATCAGTGCTAACCAGGTAATTTCTTCTACTGAACGTTGACCCGTTGTGGAAGTTGGGTTGTGGGCTTCAATCACAGATTGATAAATTGAATCGCCGCAAGCCTCTTCTATTGGCATAGCTCTATATAGTTTGGTTTATTTGAAAGCTAATCTATAAGGTTTAAGACAGTAAGATAGGGTTCAAAAATAGACAGCTTGGTAGTTGATGGAATCAGTACAGAACGAGATTCGACTTAATCCTATCTTCTCGCTGCGATTGTATTCATTGATCGAGTGGTCAAAGCCATAGGCTGTCGACGGGGCCATATATTGAGTTATGCCTTGCTGTGTCGCTGTTATTTCATCATGGCCATGACCGCAGAACACGTCACGAACGCGATATTTTCGAAGCACTTTCATCACATCAGTATCGTTCTCTAGGCGGATCGCTTTCATCCAATCTGCACCGACTGGAATGACAGGGTGGTGAACAACCACGATAGGATCATTGGCCTTTCTCAATTGTTGTTTTAGCTGAGCCATGCCGCGGTTATCAATACGCCCTGAACCAAGTGGGTGGCGGCTGTCTAGCGGCTTGAAGCTTGAGTCTAGGAACACAAACTCTCGTTCACCGATGGTGGCTTTGTCGGTGACATAAATCGTCGAGCCTTTTAGCTCTGTGCGCATTAAGCGAGAGTCATCATGATTACCCGCAATCACGTAAATGGATTGGTCGCTAATGTGTTGCCTAATGAATGCCTCTAATCGAACGTAGTCGCCATACTTTGGGTTACAACAAATATCACCAGTCAGAAAGATGGTCTTGCATGCCGTGTCTTTGTTGACGTATTCCAGTGCTCTGCGCAGGTTCTCATAGCTGGATTCATCGGAAAGGTGGCAATCACTGATTTGGTACACGGTATTCATTGTTATTGTCCGGTAATTCGATACGTAGAATTAAAAGTGATAGAAAAATGCCTGCTAAATCAGCAGGCATTTATTGGTGTTATTTCGCTTTTGATGCGGCGTGGTGTTCAATCATGAAGGCAATGGCTTCATTGCTTAAACAAGATTTACTCACATATTGGCGCTGTTTACCGATATGCAGGATAAAACCAAGATTGGTCTGCTCAAGTTGGTCGATGTCACTCCACGCGATGGTGTTGGTCGCTTTGTGGTTTTTGTAACTTACTCCGTTAGCGTCACCTTGAAAGACAATTTTGCTGCCTGCGCCTGAGCTGATCTTTTGTCGCCATAACCACCAGGTTCTTTTGCAGTACACACTGAATGCTTCAATCACACTCAAAACGATAAAGAACCAGCCAACATAGCCGTTAGGTAATAGTTCAAACTCCAGTAGAACCACACCAAAAATAAGAAACAGTATTCCTTTTAAGTAGGCTTTTGGAAATTGAGTCGGAAGGCTAGTTTGATCATAACACTCCGCGAAAAACGTCTTGTCGAGTTTGTATTCTGTAGTGAAACCGGGTTCTTTAGACATGTGAGGCTACTTTATGGTTCTCTGTGAATGGGCTGTCAGTGGGCAGGTGTCCCACGCTGCAATTTTGCAACTTGATTATTGTATCGCTTCTCACTGTTTTTATTTAGATATTTTGGCTCTGTTTTGTAAATCGATGATACTTAACGGGTCTATTCTAACTTTAGCTATCAGACTAGTGTAGGGGCATCTTTAAAGTCACCTAAAAATTTGGTGATGGGATGGATAGATCTGTGGAGTCACCCGGTTGTTGGGACTACTGACCTTTTTGGATAAAACTTCGATCTCATTTTGTTGGTTGATGGAGTCTATAGTGATTAGCGTGCTTTATCACTACTGTTGAGGGGCTGGCATAGTCTGCTCTAACAGAATAAACATATGAAGCTTGCAAAGTTCATCACTGTTCACTCTGAGAGGCCATGCCCAAAGCGATACCTTGGGCATGGCCTTATTCTATTTCAGTTTTAGGATCTCAGTTTTAGGATCAGTACTCGATGAATAATGACACCTGCTTAACGTTAATGAAGAAACTTCTTTCATAGGGAGAAGAGGTAAGAGCAATATCTAGTTTGTTCAACCCAGACACTCTCTTCTCATTTAATGCTTCTAATAGTTTAGAGTTGGTAAACCTAAGCGTTTGACCGGCTTCTACGTTGTTGAATGTAGTGAGTGGATTACTCCATGCTGCACATATTGTAAAAGACTCACAGAACGTGTCGTAATCCAGTGTGTTTGGAGACCAAGTTTGATTAACGATATGCGCAGTTACATTGTTGAATGGAAATTGAAGAGTTGAATCTCCGAAATCAACAATAAGCGTTGCCTGTTTAATTTTCCCTCGAACCTCACTTAAGTCAAAACTCGCTAGTGTTTCGTAGTCGTATGGGATTGAAGCCCCCGCTCTTAAGTAACCACCGACACGATGTTGCGTGACATGTGTTGCCGGGGTTGCTTGCCAGTTTTCTCTTTCCAAACCGAATAGGTTAGAGGGGAGGGTCACATTCACTGGCGGACTGAAATCAGAGGCTTGGTATGGTGGAGTTTGACCGAGAACTCCTTGTCGATAGGAGTCAACGCCACTGTAGATTAGCAGTGCGTTCAGTTCATAAGGACCATCGGCTTGCTTAAACGTGTCACCAGGAACGGTAAACTTGATGGTGTTTTCGCCAGCCTCAAGCGGTTCTTGGAAACTCACTAGCTCTAAATACTCTCCGGCTGCACCAACGATATTTACCGAACCTGTGTAAGTTCCACTGCGCGTAACATGGATAGGAAACTCAAAACTCAGCGAATCAATGTAGGTTCCATCTTGCGACATAGTCGGTGTGGTGACTAAACTCCCCGTGACTTCAATCGGTTCGCGGCAACGCTCAAAAGATGCTAAATCAATAAATTCTTCAAACTGAATTCGAGGGGCTGAAATTCGTATGTCATCTTGAGTGATTGCGTAGATGATCGTCGGGTTGGAGGTCAAAGTAGACGCTGAATCAAACGCGCCAAAAATATCTTCAGTTGAGTACTGTAGAGTGACGATTTGCTTCGCAGGTTTGAGTTGCAGACGTTTGCTTGTGTTCAGCTCGTCAATTCCATCGGTGAGGTAACCATGAATGGCAAAATCCCCCGCGGATTTAACATCAAGTTCCAAGCGCTGCTCTAAGGCAATAACACAGCCTTCAGAGGAAAACAGTGGAGCGAGTGAGAGGCTGACAAATTCAATGTCAGAGGGTAGTACGTGGATTTTTTTACTTGTCTGGCGAGTGATAGTTGTTCCATATTCTTCAAAAGACGTTATGCCTTCAATTAGATAATCCCCTTCAGCGGGTGGAATGAAAATATTGCTGTAGACACCATCTTTAGCAATAGCATCGAAATTGACACCCTCATCTTTAAGCGTCAGGCGTGTTTTTATTCCAGCTTCATCAATGATCACTGCGCTGGTTTGGGCACCTGTGATTGGATTCCCTTTGTTTGTCAGTAATGCAGAAACGGGAACTGGTTCACCGACCACAAATTGGTTTGCAGCTATCGCCATGCCAAACGCAATAGGGGATTGGATCGCAACCTGAGCAATAATTACTGTGTTGTAACTTGGGTTTGGAAAATCAACGACGATCTTCCATTCGCCAGGTTCAGGGTTAGTTACTTCAGGCAAAAATAAATAGCTGCCCGGTAGCGGCGGACTTTGTGTGTCACCTGAAAGTATGTTCGCTTGCACATCATTGGATGATGTTGCGACTTGCCCGTTAGGCTTGACTAAATATACGGTTGCATCATCCAACGGCACGATGATTTCTGCTTTTAGGGCTTCCGCTTTGTCGATGGTAAATAGCATTGTGACTTCGTTATCGTTACTAGTCACTGGTTGAGATAGTGTCGTGCTTGTACTCATCCCAACGGGTATTGCATTACTGGCGATAGCCGGTGTGATGAAGGTACAGAAAAGACTGAACACCATCACTAATTGCTTGATGAATTTCATTGTGGCCACTCCTTAGCGCATTGAAATAATTTGTTGTAGAAAACGTTCAACGTTTTGTCCCGTTTTCATTGTTGAGTGGTTAGCCAATACGTTACCCAATGCATTGGTATAACTTGGGTTAGCGCTTGCCAAGGTCACAACAACATCATTTTCTTGCGGTACTGTTTGAATGGCTTGGTAACTGACTATGGTGATTGGATGAGCTTGTGGTCCATGCACACTTGGCATTGTGACCGATTGAGTTTGAGTATCGAGGTAGGCCGCAGAACTAAAGCTTCTTAGCGCCTGCCAAGCGGTAACGCCTGCCCAACGCGATCCCCACGGGAATAGGCCAACGATATCAGGATCTTTCTCAATAACACCGTCTTGGTTGAGATCGGCATTTGCCCCAATAGAAAATGTATTTGCAATATTGCCGCGAGTACGCATTTGGATCGCGTTTGATGCTGTATCCGTTGTTAGATCACGGATACCAGGCATTTTAGGACCCGCAAACGGAATATTTGGGAGTTGCATGTACTTGCCAGCGTAATTATTTGGATCGGTACTGACGTTACTGTAGATATCGGCGTAGTGGTCCATTTTTATCACCGACAAATCTGCTGCGACGCTACCAAGGTGAGGTGTGGAGAAAGTAGAAAGGGAGGTTATCTCAAAGGAAGGGCTAAGTGCTTTGAGGTTTTGGGTATCTAGCCCGCCTTTACTGTGTGCAATGACGTGAACTTTGTCGGATTTCAACTCATCGAGAAAACCCTGAATTTTGTTGTTCAAGATATTAGCGTTAGTCGCTGTGGTTCCATTTTTGTCAGCAGAGAAACGAGTATAACGAATGCCATAGTCATCAAGTGTAGAAAGCACGCCTGGAGCCGTATCATCATCCCAAGTGTCTGATTGTGCAGCAATGCCATGAGCAAGAATCACAGGAATGGCAACATCAAACTCGATTGAGACCCAATCGACAGACATACACCAGTTGTCTCCCGTATTGCCAGTATCAATATCGACGCGAATCTCATTGTTTTGGGCGAACTTGACATCACTGATATCGACTTGAAGGTTAGTATCCGTCCAACGGTTATCAGCGCCTTGCAGCGTACCTAAAGACTTTCCGTTAAAAGATACGATATCTATTTCTGGAGCAATATTACTGACGTTGGCATTGGAGTCTATGTCGAAGACCGGCATGCTGATCCTTGCGTTAGAACCGATAACGCCTTTTTGCTGCATATCGCCCAGTTTACTCGGAGCAATTCTCCCGTCACTTTGTAAAACGTTGGGGCTGACGACCATAGGAACAGGTAAAGAGATAAGTAGAGGTCCGCCAGAAGCATAGGTACAACCGGTATCCAGACCAGGACCCGAATTCACAACATAAACGCCGAGTTCTTCTTGCGGTGGGGCTATCCCAGAGCTTTGTGAGCGCATCGAAAAATTACGCAATTCGTATGAATCAGGTATATCTTCGGCACTCGCGAAACTCGGAGAAAGTAACAAAACACTGAGCGTGGCGCTCGGAATGTATAGTTTCATTTGTTTACCTTTGAGTATAGGTTATCCAAGAATTTGGTTGAAGAAAGCTCTATCTGTAGTTGTAAGGTAAAGGCTTGGAGTTTGATGTGAAATTTATTGGGTATAATTTCGGCTTGTTACTCAATTGATAAAACTGCTGCTCTATTTTTTTTCAAAATAGGAAGAGTGCGATCGCAGTTTCTGGATTGCGGAAGTTATGTCCTTATTTTCAAAAGGAGGGGGATAGTGCTCTAATATTGTTAGAACAATCTAAGTTAGTTTATGAAAGAGTAGCTAAGAATAGGAAAATCAAAGTTGGATGTAGGTTTGTTACAGAACTACATAGAGCGCGCTGTTCTGAATGGCTGACTACTAACCTAACTGGCTGTGCAAAGTTAGGTTAGTAGAAATTATGTGGCTGTTAATTCAGATTTGAGAGATAAGGGCTAGTGTTTTTTAGTAAAAATGGTAAAGGTCGCAATAAACTGAGGTTTGTTATTACATCGTTCGCTACATAGTGAAAACAGGCGACATACCGCTGTCTTGTCCACTCATTAGCAACAAGCCAATTAAGACAAGTAAAACACCACCGAATAGCTGTAAATAATGACCTGCGGCTTTTAGTGAAGCACTGTTATTCTTGTTACCTGCTGCCAAATAGCGTTTTACCAAGTTCTTGCCTGTTAGTGTCATTATAGCAATCGTCGAGGTTGTGAAAGCAGTACCAATCGCCATGGCAAAAGCACTGACAACACCCATCCAATATAGGCCAACCATGTTTGCGAAAAGCAGTACCATGATGGCTCCGGTGCACGGTCTTACGCCAATCGTCACTATAATTCCAGCATATTCTCGGAGCGTTGAGGCTTTGTTGATTGCGTCTGCATCAGCTACATGCTGGTGGCCGCACCCACAGTCGGCATGAGAATGATCTGCATGAGTGTTAGCTGCGGCTTGCATTGTGCTAGTAGCGTCGATTATCGGAGAAGGGGCTGATATTGATGAACGAAGTGCCATTGGCGAACGCGCTGAAATTGTCGCAGCTGTGTCTGTTGCGAGTGTAGTGATGGCTTTCACTTTCAGCTTAGGCTTACGCATAGCGGTGTAGATGTTTTTCAAAGCCTTCCAACATATAAGTGCGCCGACGACCGCGACTAAGGCAAAGCTTAATGAAACAAACATATTCGCTTTGTCATTCACTACTCGCATGGAAGCACTAAAGCCCCACAGCAACACGCTTACTAGTAAGATTGCGACCAATGCTTGTAAAAAAGCGGAGACGACCGTAAGCACTAAACTCGCCTTGGCTTTGGTTGGGTGAGTCGCTAAGTAAGTCGACACGATAACTTTGCCGTGCCCAGGCCCCAAAGAATGAAGCATGCCATAGATAAAGCTGAACCCGATAAGGTAACTGCCTGCGCCCCAAGGGTTGGATTTAGCTTCATAGAGCAGGTCTGCAAGTTCTGAATTGACTTCTCTTTGCCATTGAATGCTAGAGATAACTAACGATGGCCACATGGACCACAGTTGATACGCACCAATAGCAATAAGCACGAACGCACCAGCACCAATGAGGTAGTGATTGATTTTGGATTGATTTTTCTTCATTTAACAAGAACCTATATCTGAAATCTTTCTGTTAATTAGTTGCCATGCTTAATCAGCTAGACGCTGACTTAAAGGCTGAAACGAACCACTGCGACTAAGAAGCGGGAACCGCCGCACAATGAAGCTCAACCGATTGTGTAAACAGTTGGCCTAGCGTGTTATCTGGATCTGCATCGACAGGTAAAGACATTGCATAACTCATTTGCTCTGACGTCGGGTTAGGCTCGATTAATTCTAAATGGCATTGTCTTGCTAGTTCAGGTGACAATGTCACGTCGCTGTTGGATAGCCACGACATGTCGACAAAGTAACTAGGGTCAAAAATCAATACGCGAAGCGAGTTTCGTGTCACAGGCTTAGGTTTAGAAAGTGGTAGGTCAAATGTTAGAACCATCTTGGCTTTATCACGCTCAAACTTTGCGTTCTCAACCACCTGATATTTGATGGGCTCTTCACCATCATAAAAGTACGTGAAGTAGTGCTCGTACATCATGTTTTCGATTACAGACGCAGCGAGCTTTTTGAATGTTTCAGTTTCTGTATCGGCAGAGACGTCTTCTCCATCCAACATGTACATCGAGGTCATTGCATCAAAAGACCACTCCATAGAGAGACCGGTGATCATGCCATTCTCTCCCTCAATATGAGTTTTCATCTCTATCCAAGAGTGAGGGTGGGCATATAGATTTGGCGCAAAACACAATAATGCTAGGCCAACAGTCAAGCCCTTGAGAGAGCGAAAGCATGTCGAGAAACGGCTTACATAGCGTGTGGAGAGGCGATTGATGACATCGATTAGAATAAATGGCTGTTTCATGAGAAATGATGGTAATTTAGTGTGATGTTATATTATAACAACCCGATGCGTTGTTCACTTCAAATTATAAGCTTGTTTACATTGAAGCCGACTGCAATTCTTGATTTTCAATCCAACCTATTTTTCCTATAAACATCTTTGATTGGTCCCTAATTCGACATTATTCAGACTAGTGTGTGACGTTGAATAGTCGATTAAGCTCTCGGTTGTGCGAGGCCTTTTTGTAATGGGTTTGAGCTTGGCTCTTGATAACAGGCATTAACAACGCAAAAAATACCCCCAGTAAAAATACTACCCCCTAGTATATATGGTTATTTGAAAGGTAACTGAGATAGGCTGAAGATGACGGTAAGTTTGGGTGCTTGTGATCTTAGTTATCGATCCAGTAAATCTTATTTTTCACATGATAGTTATTGGCATATGCCAATAATGGGGCGTATGCTGAACTCCTGATCATCAATAACAGGAAGTTACTATGTTATACGCAGTACCTTGTCGCGACCTTCATGTTGGCAACCACTTTGCTCGTTCCCCACAGATCGCGATTGTCGATGAACAACGACAGATAAAACAGATTGTTCCTTTGATTGACTCCGACACCTCTTGCAATAAAAAGAAGCAATGGATTTCGGTTCTCCGTTCTTACGATGTGAAATCTGTGGTGGTTCGTTATATTGGTAAGAAGATGCTGGCGCACTTGTTCAATAACGATATTCGAGTCTTGGCATCGACAGGTAAGGCAGAAATCGGGGCTTTGGATTTCGACAATCTACGGGAAGTGACCGATCTCGATTATGGTCGCGAGCCGAGAAATAGTGGGTGTGGCAATAAAACGTGCGGCGAAAACGGGCACAAAAAACAAGCTTCGATTCTAATGGTACAGCCTAATCAGCTAGGTGCTATTCGAGGGTTCCGACAATGACCTTTTTGTTGACGCTATTGGGGTTTGTCGGAGTCGTTACATTGATGGCGATAGGCGTGATTTTTTCGCGCAAGCCAATCAAAGGCAGCTGTGGAGGATTGGCGCAGTTAGATATTGAGCGTAAATGCAATTGCAAGGATGTGTGTGAAGGGCAAAGCAAAAAGCTGTATCAGATTACTGAGCCATCAAGCTAAGTATCGAAGTAAGCATCAGAGTTCTCGCTCACTGAGTTAAATAACTTCTGGCTAACACGTTAATTAACTACTTTGAATCACCAACGCGTGACCATTGACGATGCACTTGGCGACTTTAGCTCGTGCACGCTTGATAATGTTGCCGAACGTTTGGCGAGACACCTGCATTTGTTCAGCGGCTTCAAGCTGGCTCAGGCCTTCTTGATCAGCCAAGCGCAAGGCTTCGAGCTCTTCCAATAGCAATTCTTCTTTATGAAGCTCGTCCATAGGAACACCATTGGGCTTAAAACAAGAGTAAGCCGTACGGGTACACAACTGGCGATGTTTTTTTGGTCGAGCCATATCAATCTCTAGCAATCTATGGGTAAAGGTAAGTATGAAGGTTTTCATTCCACACAATCATCGGCGTTGCCAAGTGTGCAGCCAAGGTTTTTTCAACGACAGCGCCATTTGTTTTGAAGCTATTGGCGAGCATGACACTTTAACTAAGCATGAGGCAGTAGCTAAATATAAAACCAGAGCCAAGATTGTACCAACAGATAAAGCTGAGGGCTACGATGGCATCATGCAAGGTGGCATTGTCACTACACTGCATGACAGCGCGATGTTGCATTGTCTATTTCAGAATGATATCAAGGCGATGACGGTGAGTTTAACCTCTCGTTTTCATCATCCGATTTTGATTGGTCAAGAACTGGAAGTTCGTGCCCAGTGGGTGAAAAGTAGACGTAATATCTACTTCCTAGAAAGCCAAATGACTCAGTGCGGAAAGTTATGTTCGTCGGCACAAAGTCAGTTTATGTCAGTTTCTAGCTATCAAACTTAAGCTTGGTATAGCGGTGTTGTTTTATCAGTTATAAAAGTCCAACTACGGTTTCATAGTCACTGAAAATAACGTGTACGAAGAAGAGATTAACCGCGCCCTGTTGAAGATTCGTGAGTCACGAAAGTGGCGTAAAATCTTGGTCGATTATTTCGCAGATCAGTAATCGAAATTAGAGGCTTATTCAAAAGCTTTTGGACTTTCGCCGTTACAGTTGATCTGAATCTGAGGCCTTGATCTTTTTGAAGTATTTAAATGCACTCCAAACCGCGTAAGCCGCAACCCCTACAATCAATGCCGAGCGAAGGAGGATAGGCGCATCATGCTCAAGTTGACCAACATGAGGAACAATACTGGCAAACAATCGACTGGTAAAAAGCAGCCCCATTACTAACATAATTACTTTATTCATGTGACCTGCCATACAATTGAGTACGTTGCACAGAACGAGTTTTAGGGCGGTTAAACGGTTAACACGCCAGACAACGATTCTGATCGAAATAAAATCATGCGCTTCTCAAACGTAACCGTCAACGCGATATCAGCTTAAAGCCAGTAAGCTAAAATTTCGTTTTTGGAAGGGGGCTGTTCTGGTGCTGGAGTTTCGAGTTCGAGACTGTGGGAGGGCTATGACATCTTCCCGTGAAATTGATTTTCCGGATTTAATATTCTGATTTATGATCGCATGCATTCTAGGGGGGACAAATGTCCTCCTTTTTATTTGGAGAGGCGCAATAAAATAGGTGCCACTAAAACAAATAATAAAGGACACATCTATGGACCTATTCGCTCTACTTGATATCAACAATACTTTAGTCAATATCCCAATAGGGGGTGGCTACGCGATGAGCTGGATTGAAGCATTCGGCACCGTGTTTGGTCTGTTGTGTATTTGGTTTGCAAGCCAAGAAAAAACTATTAACTACCTGTTCGGATTGCTGAATGTCACCTTATTTGCGGTTATCTTTTTCCAAATTCAGTTATACGGACTGCTACTTCTTCAATTGTTCTTCTTCTGTGCCAACATTTACGGTTGGTACGCATGGACACGTCCTAATGAGCAAGGTGAAACACTAGAAGTTCGTTGGTTGAGCCAAAATAAACTAGTAGCAACGGCCGTAGCGTGTGCGATTTCTATTGCTTTGTTAACTATGTACATCGACCCATTCTTTTTTGCGCTAGCAAACATCGAGGTAGATAGCTTGAATCTATTTGGTGCGGATTTAGCGGAGCCAGTGCTTGAACCGGATGCGTTCCCATTCTGGGATGCCACGATGACCATTCTATCTATTGTTGCTCAAGTTCTTATGACACGTAAGTATGTTGAAAACTGGATACTGTGGATTGTGATTAACATTATCAGCGTTGGTATTTATGCGACGCAGGGTGTGTACGCAATGTCTGTTCAATACGCAATCTTAATGTTTATTGCGGCAAACGGTACTCGTGAGTGGGCACGCACAGCTAAACGAAACAGTGATAAATCGTTAACTCAAGCAACGGCTTCTTAGGAGTGAAGATGGCAAAGCAACCTCATATCTGCGTTGATGAAACGCAAATTGCTCCGTTAGTTATTGTTTGTGGTGAGCCAGATAGAGCGAATCGAATCGCTAACTTGCTTGAACATGCTGAACTGGTCTCTGAAAACCGTGAATATCGAATCTTCACTGGAACTCATCAAGGGAAAGCGATATCAGTTTGCAGCACGGGCATTGGCGCACCTTCAATGATCATTGCGGTAGAAGAACTTAAGTTTTGTGGTGTGACTCATATCATCAGAGTAGGGTCTGCAGGTGCGATGCAGTCACATATCGGGCTTGGTGAGCTAATTATTGCAGAGGGCGCGGTTCGCGATGAGGGTGGTTCTACCGCTTACGTTAAGCCGTCGTATCCCGCCTATGCAAGCTTCTCTCTGCTTAAAGAGCTAGACAAGTTCTTGCAGCAGCAAACAACACCTTACTATTTGGGCACGGTACGCTCACACGACAGTTTTTATACCGATGACGAGAAGGCGCTTTGTCAGTACTGGAATGGCAAAGGCATTTTAGGTGCAGACATGGAAACATCCGCGCTGTTTACCGTGGGACGCTTGAGAGGGCTTAATGTCGCTTCTATCTTGAACAATGTTGTCTTGTACGAACAAGATGTAAAGGAGGGCGTTGGGCAATATGTCGATGAGGCAGAGGTAATGATGCAAGGAGAGCGGCTAGCGTCATTAGCGGCACTGGAAGCATTAATTACTCAATAAGAGCCTGAATAAATGCAAGACGAAAGCGATGGGAGACCGTCGCTTTTTTATGGTTCATCGCGGATTAGCGGGAACTAAAAACAAAAACGGTAGTAAGTGA